>JAMDBS010000143.1 GCA_023487325.1 Patescibacteria group bacterium | reverse complement strand
CCGGGTCAATTATTTCAATTTGGTCATCGGTAATTTTGAAAAACATTAAGCTCACGAGAGTCTTGTTTTCTTCGCGCATTTTCCATGCCTCTTCTGCGGTCATGCCCTCTGCAATAATTACAAACATGGCACGTTTATTTGCGCCAGTGCGCGACAACTTGCCATAGAAATTGTGGATTAAATACTTTAGATTTGGAAAACTCTTAGGAGTTATGTATTTTATTTCAACTATCGCTCCAATTTTTCCATTTCCACGTCTAATCAGACCATCAACAACAATTGATCCCATCTTGCTTGTTATTTTCTGATGCGATTCGTACCCACGAATATGGCTCGATAAATAATCGTGTACAAGATCTTCTACTTTTTTCATATTAGCCATCCGTTCTCGAACCCGCTCGCTTAATGTTTGGCTAAGTTGCTCTTTGGGCGCAGGCGTTATTTGAAGCTCTCTAATGTCTTCTTTTAGTTTGCTCTCGACCTCTTGATCTGTCGCTTTAAACGCTTTTATTATTTCTGCAATCTTATCTGGATTGCTCTTAAAAATTGCGGCGATAAATCTCATAAAATCTTCGCTTGCCACTATCAATCCACCGATCACAACAGCTATACTGATCGCCCAGCCATTTTCAGACAAAAGTGCAATCGTTAAAATTACTAGTGCGCCAAATACCTTCTGCCACTTTTTCGCTTCGTCGTCCTTGAAAAAAAATAATCTCGCAAAGGCAAATACTGCCATCGCTAGAAGCGCGATAGAAATAATAGATTTGACGCTTTGTATGTTGGTTAGAATTTCCATGCCGACTGCACTGCAATCCTAGGCTATTGAATGGCAGGGGGTAAAACAACCTGATTCAGGTCATCCGATACTAAAAACTGGGCGGGACATTCGGGTTAAGTGCCCCGAAAAACACGCTTTATAGAGGCATTATCGCACTTTTTGGTGAATTTCGCCAGAGTTGGATTGAGGCACTTGGGTCGGGGTCTAAAAACAAGACCGTCTCATCTTTTGCGGTTTTATTCGGGAGATGAGACAAATGAGACAGTCCTTAAGGGTATATTTTGGTGTCTCATTTTGGAAGATAATGATTAATGACGAGGATATATCTTTTCGAAATCCCCCGGAAAATATTCATCTATGTTCTTATATTCTCCACGATATTGTGTAGTTAAAAATTGGCCAAAATTATTATCGATCTTGTCAGGCGTAAACCATAAATCCATTATCTGACTTATAGAATGATTATTTATAATTTGGATCAAATATTCAAAATATAAAGATGAGCATACAGAATACGGCATCTCTTTCAAATAATTTTCTGGTATTCCTTTCTCTAATAATTTCTTTATAACTTTCGCTCTTAGATTTTTTGCATCTTCCCCAAACAAGAACCAATCCTCTAAGGTAACTATTAATGGATAAATTTTTATATCTTTACTATAAGAAAGATGCAAATAAGAACCTTTCAGATAATCATTTATAGTCGAATAGGTTTGGGCAATATCCATAGCTAAAATGTCTAAATCTTTATCAAGTGTTTCGTCTGAAATGAATTCGCTTTTTGACTTAACTGATAATCTTTTTGTTTTTGCCTCAATAAACAACGCTGCTTCCTTTTGAAATAATATTAAATCAACACTATCCTTCTCTCCTTTGTCCGTCTTATATTTTTCCTCGGGAATTACCTCAACATTTTTATTATCCATCACCACTCTGGAAATTTCTTCTAAATAATCCTGGAAAGCTAAACCGAATGGATGACCAAAATTTTTATCATTCACCAAATCAAAATATATCCCAGAGGTAACACGCCAAACCAAGAATGTTGTTAGGGGACAGTAATAGTATTTGCTAATCTTTACGAGAGGGTAATATTCAAGCGGGTTAAAGCTGTAGACAAATTGGTCATCAAAACCAACGTCTTTTTTTATAATTTCCGTCAAATTATCTAAATTCGAAGACGTTAGAGACATGAACGTGTCAAATTCCTTTTTGCTTAAACCGTAAATTGAAATTTTTGGATCGACATCAAGTTTCGGATTGTTTAAAAGAGCTCCTAGTATTGCCGTTCCAATTATATACCATTGTTGCACAGTTAAATGGAGTTCTCCTTCAACTATTTTTGAAATTCGCGAATTATTAAATATCTTAAAATACCTAACAAATAGAACCGAGCTCGGTTTTACTTGCCAGGGAAATTGTCGCCTGGCGATTCTGTTTATTTCCTTCGAAACATTTAAGATACTACCAAAGACTGGCCATGCATTATTCTCAAATTCTTTAAGTTTATTAATCGCGCTGGCAAAATAATCCCAATTCTGAAAACTTTTAGTAGCAAATGAATTATCTTGCTGACTATTCACTATTATTTCTCTAGCTAAAAGAGACAGCTCCCATTCTGCTATAAATTTATTCGGCAATTCCTTATTTTTAATTATGCTTTCATGGGATTGGATGTCTTTTGGTAATGGTCGCCCAAATTGAAAAAAATTAGCGTAAGCCCAAATAACATAAAAAGCATTCTCTATGCTTACGGAACGCAAATGATTCCTTAATGGTTTATATAATTCAAATATCTTCGCCTCCATGGCTATTTTTTATATCCTATTGAATAGTCCAAACCCCATTCC
>JAMDBS010000053.1 GCA_023487325.1 Patescibacteria group bacterium | reverse complement strand
ATAGAAGATGTAAAAAAAATATTATAAAGGCAAGGATAAATTAGAAAAAGTGATAGATGTTTTTGTTAAAGAAGCCAAAGACACTTCCACACTTTTGCCTACTGAAGTAGTGATGGCCTTAATTGAGAAAGCAGTTAAAGATAATCAAGGAAAATCAGTGATTATCGACGGTTTTCCACGTTCCAAAGAACAGGTGGCCATGGCCTTGAGAATGCAGAAAGATTTTGAAGCAAAAAAAGTGCCTTCGGTTTTTGTAGAGATTAATTGTCCGGAAGAAATATTAATTAGAAGATACATAGATCGCAGAGTCTGTCCTATTTGCCAGACTCCCAGAAATATCAAACTTCTTTTGACCAAAGAAATTGAGTTCGATGAAAAATCAGGAGAATTTCATTTGATTTGTGAACGGCCGGAGTGTAAACGCGCCAGATTTATTCAAAAACAGGGCGATCAAGATGGCATCGGTAAAGTTAAAGAACGACAGAAAAAAGTTCAGGAAATGATTGACGAAATAAAAAAACAAACTCCCCATTTGCATATTGCTGTCCATAACGCCGTGGCTTTAGAAGAAGCGCATAAGCATGATATGGCTGATTTTACTGAAGAAGCAGAACTGTTTTGGGATAAAGACAAGAAAGAAGTTGTTAAGAAATTTAAGCCAATGGTAGCCATTGATGAGCATGGTCGCAAGGTCCATTCCCGTTGGCCAGAACCGGTAGTGGTGGAGATGGTAGATAAATTGGTTACTTGGCTGGATTTAAAAAATAAATAATAAAAATGAGTTATTCGTTTTATATTGTCACTTTCATTATTTCATTGCTTTTGGGTTTGTTTTAACCCCGATAGTTATTAAATTAGCGAAAAAAAATAATTGGGCCATGTTGGCGCCGCGCCAGAGGGATGTACACAAGGATAAAATTTCTCGGGTTGGCGGTATAGTGCTATTCTTTGTTTTTTTGGTTGGTGGTAGGGTTAATTTTAATTTTTAGTCCCGGAAAGCTGATATTTGTTGATCAAAAAATACTAGGCATGGATAAAAACTTGCTCGGTGTCTTTTTAGGCTCCTTGATTTTATTTATTGCTGGTCTTTGGGATGATTTTCGCGGGCTCAAACCCGGTTATAAACTATTGTGGCAGATCATTGCTGCTAGCTTAGTGGTGATTTTTGGGGTAAAAATATGGTGGTTTTCCAACCCGATTGGCGGCTTAAATATTGTTTTAGATAATTGGACCTACCTGATTGTTCCCTTGTGGATAGTTCTAATTGTCAATGTCTTAAATTGGCTTGATGGCTTGGATGGCTTGGCAGACGGAGTTTCAGTCATCACCCTAATAGTAGTGGCAATATTGTCAGCCACTCCTCTGGTTAATCAGCCGGCCACAGCCATTTTATGTTTAATTTTGGCTGGCGCCAGCTTGGGATTTTTACCTTTTAATTTTAATCCCGCCAAAATATTTTTAGGAGATTCTGGCAGTATGTTTTTGGGCTTTATGATTGCAGTAGCTGCTATTATCTCAGGCGCTAAATTGGCCACTGTTGTATTGATTTTGGGTATTCCTATTCTTGATGCTGTGTGGGTAATCTTGCGCCGTATTTTTTCCGGCCATTCACCATTTAAGGCCGACCGCCTGCATTTGCATCACCGTTTTTTAGAAGCTGGTTTTAGCCAAAGAAAGATTGTGCTGATTGTCTATGCTTTGTGCGCCATTTTTGGCGTTATTGCGCTGGCCAATTCCACAGGTGGAAAAATGGTGGCTATTTGGTGGCTGGTGGCAGTGATGGTGATAATTGGCGTCAGTCTTGTTATAATAAGATCGAGGAAGAAAAATACAAACATTAAAACATAGGTCATTCAATCATCTAAGCACAAGAACATAAAAACAATTTTGTTTAAATGTTTACATGTTTAAATGCTTATATGCTAAGATGATTCAGGGGGATTATGGATCAGCCAAAATGGGTTAAGGTAGTTTTCATTATTTTAATCATTGTTTTTATCGTCGGTATGATTATGCCATTTGCATTAAGATAATCTGCTGATGGCCATACGTGGGATTTACATTTGCTCACGGGCACCCTAGCCAGCCTATTCCCTTCCTGATGAATACACCATGAGCGGTCAACCGCCACTAAAGCAAATATAAATCCCACGTATTCTTAGTATATTAAGGAGTGAATGATAGATAAAGAGTATCAGTTTGCTGGGCAGAATGCAGAAGAAAAAGTGTTGGAAGTTATCAGGGCGCACTGGAAGTTTTTTATTAAACCAATTTTTAAAATCTTGGTTTTATTGATAATTCTGGGGATACTTTTTAGGTTTTTTGGCGCCAGTAGCGTCACTTCTTATGCCACTTACGTTGTTCTAATTTGGGTAATTTATATTATTGCTATTAACTGGTTTCGTTGGGCTAATACTATCTATCTCTTGACCAACCATCGTATTGTTTGTGTCCAGCAGGTTAGCTTTTTTAAAAGAGTTGTAGCTGAAGCAATTTTGGAAAATATTTTATTTATGTCGCATAAGATCGAAGGTGTGGCCAATACCATGCTTAATGTCGGCTCTATTCACATCCGCACCTCCGGTGTATCCGAAGAAGAAATTGTCATGCGAGATATCGCCAACCCCTACGAAATTCAGCAGGAAATCACTGAAGCACAAAAAAAATACACCAACCGCGTG
>JAMDBS010000030.1 GCA_023487325.1 Patescibacteria group bacterium | reverse complement strand
AAATATGAATTGCCTCCTTGAGAGGCCCTTCTTGATAATAAGCGGCGACAATTAGACCGCTTAAGAACGATTTTTTTCGACAATCGGCACAAAATTTACCTGCTTTAGTCAGTTTTTTGCATACAGGACAAGTTGGTGAGCTTACGAGGACTATTTTCTTTTGGCATTTTTGACAAATCCAAACTCCTTCTTGGCCGCAACCAACACAATACTTGGGAAACAAGAGATCTAACAAAAAATCAAAACAATTTTTAATTTTTAATTTATAATTTTTAATCAATGTTACAATTTTTAATTTTTAACTTTAATTTTTCACTTTTAACTTTCTACTTTTAATTTACTGTTATTTCCCAAAATATCCCCATATCTTGCATCCAAGTCACACCATCAGCTACCATGCGAAAATATTCTTTATATGTGCCTGAAGGTTTATCAGTTGGCGCGCTCATCCAAAAAGAAAAGGTAGCATTATTGCCAGGATAGACAACATCCTCTTGCATCTCGACACGGTTGGGCGACACCCAACCAGAGGGGTGACCATAAAGATCAGTTAAATCTGCCCGCACAAATCCTGGGATATGATCTTCTGGTTGATTAGTGGCTAAATGCACAATATTTCTATGCCATGCGACATTGCCAGTATTTTTAATATTAACCACAAAATTATAACCCTGACCGCGATCAATGGTAGGATAGTTGTTTTGATTAATCCATTGACAAGGGTAATATGCTTCAACAGGGGATTTAACGATCACATCCCAGAAAATTCCGTAGTCTTCCATCCAAGTCACTCCTTCGGCCACCAAACGAAAATATTCGCGATAGACTGAAGCTGACATGTCCAGAGGCGCGCTCATCCAAAAGGAAAAGGTGGCTGTTTCGCCAGGTGCCACCTGACTTTGCTGCATCTCGATGCGGTTGGGCGACACCCAACCAGAGGGATGGCCAAAAGGATTTTCCGAATCTTCTCTGACAAAGGCCGGCGTATGATCTAAAGCTTGGCTGGTGCCTAAATGCACTACGTTTTTATACCATACTGCTGTGCCGGTATTTTTTGCATTGATGGTAAAATTATAGCCCCTGCCAGGGATAATGGTTGGATAAGAATTCTGAAAGTTTAATTCATAATGATAGCGGTTGGGATCGGTGCTGGCAGTAGGACTGATAGTTTCTGCCGCATCAATGCGTCCATAGCCATATTCATTGGTAAAATTAGAACCGGACATAGCCGAAACTTTGCTGGCATTATTTTTAATTCTGGCAAATATTTCACTGTTGGAAAGACTGGGATTTTGCGCCCAAACTAGAGATACCAGCCCGCTGACAAAAGGCGCAGCCATTGATGTGCCGCCATAGCTGGCATAGCCTCCTTGATATTGAGTAGTTCTAATACTGGTTCCTGGCGCAACCACATCGAGTTCTGGTCCGTAGTTGCTGCCATAGCCACAACTGGCTGGCTGACAACGATTATCCGAGCTGTCAGTAGCCCCCGTAGCAATAACATTTTCATATTTGGCCGGGTAGATTATGGAAGAATCGTCGTTGCCCGAAGCAGCCACAATAATGCAGCCTTTGGAATTGTAGGCATAATTTATCGCTTCTTCAATAGCTGTGGAAGGATATTGGCCGCCTAAACTAAGATTAATTACTTTGGCTCCGTTATTGGCAGCATAAGTAATACCATTGGCAATATCTGAAGAATAGCCATAACCGTCTGCGCTCAAGACTTTCACTGGCATCAGCCTGGCTTGCCAATCAACACCGGCAACGCCCATAGAATTATTGCTTTGGGCCGAAGCCACGCCACCTACCGCTGTACCATGGCCGTGATCATCAGAATTAGTATTGGCATCAATCGGATATTCGTTGGTGCCCAAATCTAAAAAGGCATAGCCAGCCATCACTTTACCTGTTAAATCTTCATGCAAACCATTGATCCCTGTATCCACAATGGCAATAATATTGCTATTGGATCCAGTAGTGGTATTCCAAGCATTTTCAGAGGATATCTTTTTTAAGCCCCACTGATCATAAAAATAGCTATCGTTAGGCGTGAGCAGAGTTTTGTACTGATAATCCGGCTCTGCGTATTTAATATGTTGAGAATTTTTCGCTTCATTTATTTTTTTTTGTTGCACCTTATCTAAATTTTTTACTTGAAAAGCATTAATATCATTAATTTTTTTGATTTGCTTTTCATCTAAATTCAACTCCTTGGCAACTTCTTTAGTGCTTTTGGGCTCATCAAAACCAACTACCATAGTGTTATCAAATGAAGCCGCAGTATGATTGGAGGCTGGCCACAAAAAAAACGTCATCACTATGACGCCCAATAGAATAGTTTTTAAGATCTTTGTCATATATATCAAACTTTTTTAGTTTACAAAAATATATTGCATCAAGTTTCAAGTTCAAAGTTCAAATTTAAAAGTTAAAGTTATAAGTTTAAATTTTTCACTTTAATTTTTAACTTTTAACTTTCTACTTTCAATTTACAGTTACATCCCAAAATATTCCATAGTCTTCCAACCAACCAACGCCATCAGCCACTACTCTAAAATATTCTTTGTAAGTGCCAGATGGTTTATCAGCCGGTGCGCTCATCCAAAAGGAAAAGGTAGCAATGCCGCCAGGCGCTACTGATTCTTCCTGCATCAAAATTCTATTGGGGCCGGTCCAGCCAGAAGGGTGACCATAAAGATTATTTAAATCTGCTCTAACAA
>JAMDBS010000052.1 GCA_023487325.1 Patescibacteria group bacterium | reverse complement strand
AAAAGATTCTCAACAGGAAAATAACTTTGATCGACCAAAAAGCTTACACTATTTCCCAAAAACCATTGGGGAAAGTTTTTGATGTGCTAATAGAAACCAATACTTTAACCATCACCAAATTATACCTAAGAAATTGGCTTGATGAACGAATTTTACCAGTCAGCAAATTGGTAAAGATTGATGAAAAAGGCGTATTTTTTTCCGACGATGTCATTGAGGCCACTCCCCTGGCCGAGCCCGAAGGCGCCGCAGCATAGGGAAAGTAGTTAGTATAAAGTATTATGTATTATGTATAATACAAAATCTTTTGGACAAAAGGTAGTGGAAATTGTAACGAAAATTCCTCGAGGAGAAACTCTAACCTACAAGCAAGTTGCCAAATTGGCTGGGTCGCCGCGTGCTTATCGCGCGGTTGGCAATATTCTTAATCGCCAGTGGCAATTGGCTAATTGCCAAGAGCAAAGTGCTAAGTGTATAATAAAATCAAACGATAAACTATTAGCGATATGCCATAAGCTAGGATGTTATCGGGTAATTAGATCTGATAGCCAATTTGGCGGCTATGCAGGTGGAAGAAAATTGAAAGAAAAATTGCTAAAAGAAGAAAAAGCCGATCTTTAACAAAACAAATTTTATTTCGGAGGTGTGATTATGGCTGACACGAATGACAAGGATTTTGAACGATGTCTGAATGACCCACTCATTATTCTCGAGAGAATCCAAGACAATTTGCATAAACCCATAAAAATAAGACGTATTACCGCAAAATTTAATTTTATTGAAGACTGTGAGATTTTCTCACTGGACAAAAACTTCGATGACTATCTAAGGCTGAATAAAATATTTTCCAAACTTGATGATTTTGAACCAACTCTCCCGCACCCCCTTGGGCATGCCGATGAATATTATATAGTCGAGCATACGGATTCAGAGAGCGATTTCCAGATAACAATAGTTGGCAATTGCGTGAACTTTGATGGTTTTGGTTTCTTGCACAAAGGCAATTTTAACCACTTAACCATTCAACAATTATTAGGTGAAATTATCCCCCGCAGTCACAAAGAGCCGGACCAACCTAAGCATAACTTTGCAGATATCGAAAAATTCATGACAATTTTTGAAAAGGAGTAATAATACACCCAAATTTATTTAGACAGCTGCCGATTCGAATTCGGCAGTTTTTATTTACTAAAATTTCACCCCCTATCGCAAAGGGATAATGATTTGTGGTAAAATAAAATTAACTTATAGTAAAGCGCAAAACAAAATAGGGATTAACCCATGAAAATAGTAAAAGATAAAATTTCTAAAAATGAATTGGACGAAATGTCTAAAAAAATGTTTGGCAATCTAGTTAAGGCTGTTGTTGATGTGGAAAAAGAAATAATGCTGGTTGATGCTCCTATGCATTCTGACGAAGAAGCCGAGCTAATTAGAAATGGCTCTAAACAGGAAAACCTCTGGGGTATTAATTTATATCCTGAAAAACAAGGTGAAGATTTTATTGAATTTGATTCCATGATTAACATCAAACCTAATCAAAATAATCGTAGCCGTAGTGTCGATGACGTAAAAATCCAAAAAATAATCATTCAAATTGTCAATAAATTGGTGGAAAAATGAAGATTGTTTATCACAAAGGCTTAACCGCCAACAATTGGTTTTCCAAGAATATTTTTGAACAAATGGCTAATGTGGGGAGTGAAGTGGAGAGAACGATTAGCTGGCGCAAAAAAGATGCAAAATATTCTCAACTAGCCTTTGAAAGATGCTTGGAGCTTTTGGATCTAACTATTAGCGATCCCAAAAATAAACCTCAATTAAAAGAATTATTAAGAGCGCGCGAACTGTGGGCAGACTACATTTTAGGTGATAATCAGTATAACCAAAATGACCGGATGTGGCAAAACTATTTTTACGCCTTCAACTACGCTGCGAGGAACATTTTATGAAAAACTTGAAGAATAAATATGATGTAATTATTGTCGGCGCAGGACCAGCAGGGTTAATGGCTGCTAAAGTTTTAGCTGAAAATAATCGTGAGGTTTTAGTAATTGAGAAAAATAAGGTAATTGGTCCAAAGGTTTGTGGGGGAGGGTTAACAGTTAAGGATTTTGAGTTAGGTATTCCTAAAAAATTAGTTGATCGCATATCAAATAAAGTATATATTCATACATTATTACAAAATTCTGTCATCGAAAGCGATAAATCATTTATTGCGACTGTTGATAGAAAAAAACTAGGTCAGTGGATGAAGAAAAATTTAGAGAAATTAGGCGTTAAAATAATAAATGATACAGTTGATAATATTAAAAAAGAAAAAAATCAAATCATACTAAAAAGTAACAACATTCTTTCATATAATTATTTAATTGGCGCAGATGGGAGTAATTCTATTGTTAGGCAACGGCTGGATATTCCAAAGAAAAAACTTTTATTAGCTTACCAATATTTAGTAAAAAAAATTTATCCTAGGATGGAGTTATTCGTTAATGTGGAAAAATTCGGACCATGGTATATATGGATATTCCCACACAAAAATTTTACTTCTATCGGGACAGGCTGCGACCCAAACATATTTCCTGCTAAAAAGAATAGAGAGAATTTTGAAAGTTGGCTAGATGATCAAAAAGTAAGCTTGTCAGATGCAAAATATGAAGCATGGACAATAAATTATGATTATAGAGGATTTGAATTTGGTAATAATGTATGAATATATACTTTAT
>JAMDBS010000029.1 GCA_023487325.1 Patescibacteria group bacterium | reverse complement strand
GCAGCGGTATAAATATTGAAAAACTATCAGTTTTTATTTGTTTTATTATCTCAAACCCAATACCCCTTGTCAAATTGACTATTTACAAATTTTTCCATCAAAAAACCCGCTACCTCTTACGAAGCAACGGGATTTATTTTCACGGTAAAAAATTTATATTATTGTTGTTGGCCAAAACTAATCATTTATAAATGCAAATTTATATTTTGGGTTTCGGACAGATTTATTATAAAGCACAGAAAATCGGAAAAATATTCGCCCTAAAATGTTAGAAAATAGTAGACAGAGTTTCATTAAAATTAGAAGCATACGGCAGCCTATATGGCTTCGGGGCTTGCTCCTTTTTCTTTTCGCATGGCCAGCCAATCCGGATCTGGGCGTTCGTTCGGCTCAAATTCATATTCCGAATACGATCTGTTGGTTAATAAGATCGTCCCGTCATGCAAAACAATTCTTCGGTATATATTGATTGGAGCACCGCCGTAATCAGCTTTCGCCGACGCCGCGTTTTTTTTGTAACTTGTTAATAAGTTTCCAGTTTTATACAAGGTTTTGGTATAAGAACCTGGCTGGATCCCATTTTGATACCTTGAATACAACTGTTGATCTTGCCGAAGAATGGTCAGCAGGGTGTTTTTTTTCTTAAGCAAATTAACGATATATCGCCGAACCGTAAAATCCCGACTGAAAGCGATATTTTTGTGTTGGGTTTCCACATGATACTTAGTCTGACGCAAATAATCCACTAAGCCCTTGATCTCTCTTTCGAGCGCACTTAGCTCAGACCTATGAAATGGCTGGAGAGTGCTGTCGTTATTGGTGAAAATCACCAACACGGGATCCTGGCTGGGAGTCTCGGTAATGGCTGGCTGGCTGGCTGCCAAACAAACTGTGGCAGTCAGCAGAAAAAACGTCATCACCACTAATACCAACCGAAGAGTTTTCTTCATGGTTTATACACCACCTTTTGTCAAGTTTTCTCAATTGCCTTTAAAATAGCAAATCCTGGCTATTTTGTCAATGATTTTGGATTGTGATATAATAAAACAAACGAAAATCTAAAAGCGAAAAATTAAAAGTTATTAAGATTTTTTGGTCAAAGTGAAGAATTTTTAAGGAGGGATTTTGGACGGAGCAGGAAATAAATTTTGGCAAGAAACGAAACCGGCAGCACCAAATATCACCCCAAACAAAGAAGAAACGAGGGTAGATCCAACTACGCCAGCTGGTAATTCTTCGAGTACTGAAATAAAACCCCAAGCGACAACGATACCCCCAAATATGCCAGCTGGGAATGTTCCAAAATCTAATTCTGAGAATGAGGACGAGCTAGATGATCCAATGAAAGAAATTGATGACCTTGCCATCAAAAGGGCTGAAGAACTAAAGAACGAAGAAACAAAAAAACCTGATAATTTAGAAGCTAAGACAACCGAAAATCCCCAGCCGCCAATTTTAAAACCAAAAGAACAGCTTGATGAATTTATCCCAGTTACCATCAACAAATCCGAACCAATGACACCGCCTGTTGAGCCACCAATCAATCCGGCACCAGAAACTCCCCCGCCAGCCGCAGAGCCTGTCAATATTAAACCATCTGTTGAGCCTGGGATAAAGCCTGAACCGCCAAAAACTGAGAAACCAAGGAACGAAAAAACGAAAGGACAATTAGCACCAGCCAAACAGGAAACTAGCCCGGAGAAACCCTTAAGTCTCGCTGCTGCGATTACGGAAGCATTCAAACATTTGGTTGAAGAGGCCGACACACCAGAATTAAATCCTGATAGTAGAGACAAGATTAAAGAAATAGTAAAAAATAAATTTCCGGTAGAACAACTAAAAAGAATAGGGATTGCTTCGGCAATAAGAGTTAGCTTACCAACGTTAAATTCGCCTGCAGAAATTGTGTTATCTAACTTAGAAAAAGAAATTTTAACCAAATTATTTGGATTAAAAATATTGGCAATAAAAACTAGCCCGGAAAAATCTTTTGAAGATAAAGGTCGGGAGTTAATAGAAAATATAGACAAACAGACTTAAGCCTGCCATCCAATAATTATTCGTATATTCGATTAATTCGCCGCGTCCGCAACGCCAGCAAGACAGAGAAGCTGGCTTGCGTGGCGGGCAGGTAATTCGTAGGGAGATATGAAAGAATATTTTGTAAAAATTGGAAATAAAGAGGTTAAACTCTGGCAAGATGATGCCGGCAATTGGCAGGCCGATGGTGGCTTGGATCCGGCTGGTTTTACCTATGATCCGGATTTGCCTGAGGAGCAAAGAGTTTACGAGCTGGATTATTTGATCGCTCATGGCAATGGCACGGAAATGCGGGCGCAGGATTTAATTAAGCAATTTGCCTATCTTAAATCTACCAGTCCGGAAACATATTATCCCCAGTTAAATTCTCTGGCGCAAAAGATTTCCGCGGGTTTGGTTAACCCCGACGAAACCAACTTGGCTGATTTGGAAAAGACATTATTGCCAAGCGCGCCAGCAACTACTCCGACTCCCCCTCCTCCTACAACTTCTCAATCAAAAATTATTGATCAAGATATTTTGCAAGTTCTGGGGCTTAGTCATCTTGATTACAACGAAAAAAAAGAATTGGTTGAACAATTTTCCACCACTATTTTTCAGGCGGTATTTTTGCGAGCAGCGGCCAAGATGCCCAAAGAACGCCGAGAAGAATTTATCAAGGTTTTAGAAAAAAATAACGAGGAGCAAATCGGCGCATTTTTAAAAGCCA
>JAMDBS010000076.1 GCA_023487325.1 Patescibacteria group bacterium | reverse complement strand
CTGCCAATTTTATAGTGATACTTTCGTCAAAGAAAACTTTTTCTTAGAAATGCAACATCTCCCCGAACTGCCAGATCAAAAAATAGTCAACGACGGATTGATTAAATTGTCCAAGGAACTCGGCCTAGAATTGGTTGCCACTAACGATTCACATTATCTTAACCATGAAGATGCGCAGGCGCATGAAGTTTTGTTATCCGTGCAAACGGGCAAAGATTTGGATGACAAAAGCAGACTCTCTATGGTTAACACTGACTATCTTTTATAGAGCCTGAAAAAAATGCAGGAAAATTTTTCAGCCACGCCCGAGGCTATTACCAATACC
Source organism: Patescibacteria group bacterium (assembly GCA_023487325.1). The sequence goes on along the minus strand of JAMDBS010000076.1, from coordinate 2,445 downwards.
CAAAAAATTGCTGATTTATGTAATTTAAAATTAAATTTGGGACAGACAATCTTGCCAGAATATGCTCTGCCAAAAGGTGAAACTGCTGTCAGTTATTTGAAAAAGTTGGCCGAACAAGGCTTTAAGACGAGATACGCTCAAGATAATGAGCGAGCCAGAAAACAATTTCTTTATGAATTTTCCATAATTGAAAAAACTGGCTTTGCCGACTATTTTTTGATCGTGGCTGACTTTATTAGTTGGGCAAAAAACGAGAAAATTATGGTTGGTCCGGGCCGCGGCTCTGCTGCTGGCTCAGTAGTTTCGTATTGTCTTGGCATCACCGACATTGAGCCTCTACAATACAACTTGTTATTTGAAAGATTTCTAAATCCGGAAAGAATCTCCATGCCTGATATTGATATTGATTTTGCCGACGACCGCCGTGATGAAGTAATTGAATATGTAAAAAATAAATATGGTGAAGAACATGTGGCGCAGATTATTACTTTCGGTACTATGGCAGCCAGGGGTTCTATTCGTGATACCACCAGAGCTTTGGGCATGGGCTATACGGATGGCGACAGAATCGCCAAATTAATCCCCACTGGTAATTCCATTGCTCAGGCTCTCGATGAAGTATCTGAACTCAAACAAACCTACGACCGGGAACCAGAAATTAAAAAAATGATCGAGATGGCCAAAAAACTAGAGGGCGTAGCACGTCACGCTTCCACTCATGCTTGCGGCATTGTGATTTCCAAAGAACCGCTAACAGAATATTTGCCACTCCAACAGGCTCAAAAAGGTCAAACTTCTATCACTACCCAATATCCCATGTTTGATATCGAATCAATCGGGCTATTAAAGATGGATTTTTTAGGACTTTCCAATTTGACTGTTATTAAAAATGCTTTGAGAATTATTAGAAAAATTAAGAATGCGCAAATTGACATTAGTAAAATCCCCCTTGATGATAAAAAACATTCAAGCTTTTAGCCAAGAATTAAAACCCACTACCTTTGAAGATATTATTGCCATGGTAGCACTCTACCGGCCGGGACCATTGAGTGCTGGCTTTGTAGATTTATTTATTCGTAGAAAAAATGGCAAGGAAAAAATAGTTTATGATCATCCTGAAATGGAAGCTATTTTAGGAAAAACCTATGGCGTCACAGTCTATCAAGAACAGGTGATGCAGATTTCTCAAAAACTGGCCGGCTTTACCGGCGGTCAGGCTGATACTTTAAGAAAAGCTATTGGCAAGAAAAAAGCCGATCTTCTAGCCAAAATGGAAAAAGCTTTTATCGAGGGCTGTAAGAAAAATAAAATCAAAGAAATCATTGCCCGCAAAATTTGGAAAGATTGGCAGGGCTTCGCCGAATATGCTTTTAACAAATCCCACTCAGCATGTTACGCCATGATCGCTTATCAAACCGCCTACCTCAAGGCTAATTTCCCTTCAGAATTTATGGCCGCGCTATTAACTTCTGACTTTGGCAACTTGGATCGCGTGGCCATTGAAATTGAAGAATGCGAAAAAATGGGCGTGGAGGTAATTCCACCAGATGTCAACCAATCTTTTGTGGAATTCGGCGTGGTGCCACAAACTGAAAATATTCTCTTTGGTTTATCAGCCATTAAAAATGTCGGGGTGGGTGTGGCGGAAAAAATTGTGGAAAATAGAAAATTGGGCCCATATAAATCATTGGAAGATTTTGTCACTAGATTGGGATCGGAAGTCATCAATAAAAAAACTATGGAGGCTTTGGCCAAGTCCGGAGCGCTGGATTCTTTGTCTGAACGAAATAAAACTTTGGCCAATTTAGATATGATCTTGAAATTTTCTACTAATTCCAGCAAAAACTCTAGTCGAGGGTTGGTGAGTATGTTTGGTGATAATAAAGCCAATAATCTATCAATTTCTTTAAAACTTTCTGATGCTGATCCGGCGGATAAAAAGCAAAGATTGGCCTGGGAAAAGGAACTGTTGGGAATTTATCTATCAGAACATCCTTTGGATGAAATAAAAGATGACTTGATTAAAGTTTCTTTGCCTATCAGCTCTCTCAAGGAATCCGGTGAAAGAAAAGTCGTCACCATTGGCGGCATCATCACTTCTATTCAAAAAATTATCACTAAAAGCAAAGAGCCAATGATTTTTGCCCATTTTGAAGACACCAAAGATAGCGTGGAAATTTTGGTTTTCCCCAAATTATTAAAACAAAATCCACTAGTTTGGCAATCGGAAAATATTTTGCTTGTCAAAGGCCGAAAAAGTACCAAAGACGGCGCCTTAAAATTTATCGCCGAAGAGGCAAAAATATTTGATCCCAAAGATATTCCCATTAAAGTAAAGCCAACGACAATTCAGATACAAGTTTTTCAAGGCGCTACCAAAGATACCTTGATGGAAATCAAAAAGACATTGTTGGCTCATCCGGGCGATTGCCAAACTAGTGGATT
>JAMDBS010000001.1 GCA_023487325.1 Patescibacteria group bacterium | reverse complement strand
GGGATACAAGATGTTGGAAAATGGTGTAGACGAGTATTTTATTTACTATAGTTATCGGCCGGAAGATGGCATTAATCTCGTATCGAGCGCATTTTTTAAAATCAAAACCTATGGTAACCTGGTAATTTACAAGCGTCACAATACTCGGCTGGTTGATATGACGGTAGAAGATTTTGAAAGCCTATTCTTGCATCGAATGGAGAATTTTAGGCCTTTACAGGCAAAAGCAGTTGACGAAATTGAGCCAGAAATCTTATCTGGCCCATCCGTTTGTAATGTTTTGTAAAAATTAAATTTTATCGTTTTGCACAGAATCAAACAAAAAATTTATCGGATAATATTAAAAATGGCGTCATTTTTTGCAACTCCTGCGGGCGCCCAAGCGCTTGTTGGAATTGCCCAAGATCCTGAAATTAACAAGAGTGCGCGCAATCTTCGACTATATGCCTTTCTTTTTATAGTATTGATTCTTGTCGTTTTCTTGGTCATTTTCTTTACTGTTCCCTCTTGTCGAACATGCTCTGGAAAAAGTTGAAATATAAAAAAAATGTATTTCGAATTTGCATGCTGGTTTATTACAATTTTGGTCTCGAGTGTGTTTGGGCGCATCATGTTTCCCAATGATTTAAAAATGATTGATTTATGCGGAATTTTAGGAACAGTGTTTGGATTACCCATGACCCAGCCCATTTCTGGAATGTTGATTGTTCCAATCTTGTTGTGGTGTATCTTGGTACATTTTCGCGCATTACGTCGACATGTTTTATAATTTCTTGGAAATGGGCATAAATGTTGTCATGAGCAGTCCGGGATATTTTTCCTCGCGAATCTTTTCAATTTCTTCCCAAGTGTCGGCATAATCAAATACCTTTCCCCCAAAAATCAAGCAATACTTGTCCTTGAGATGATCCGGAACAATTGAATCAATTTTGGAAATTTTGTCCTTGGCATTTTGAATCATGCGCATTTCTACTTCCCCAAAAATTTTAGTATAAATTTTTGGGTCAACAATTACGTTTAAAGAACTATTTTCCGTGCACATTGCAACATCTCCATTGTTAAGAACCTTGATAAGTTTGAACTTTTTGATCGCCTCCATGGTAATTGGAAATGTGTTTGTCTTGTCACCACATTGAAATTTTAAGTTATCTTGTTCATCTTGTGTGAGAAAAATGTTCATTTTTTGAAAAATAATATAATTAAACTATCATGGGAACATCAGGATCCAAACCGAAACAAATTATTCCAGTTGAAACAAAAGTTGAAGCAAAACATGAACAAAACGTGTGGGTGACCGCCGTGGAAACCGATATTAAAATGATTATTGATTCTTTTCCGGAAACAGGCGAAAATTGGAACAAGGTTATTGTAAAGAAATGGGACAGTGAAGATATTCCTCCGCCATCCATATATGACATGTGCTATATTTCTACCAAATATTTTGCTCATGCGAGCGAAATCATGATGTCTAGTGGACAAGACTTTACGAAATTAGACTGGTTTCTTTGGGGCCTCCGTTGGGGTCGCGCTCGAGCTTGCACTGGTTATTATTTGCCCACAATCTCTCCAGATATTGCCAGTGTGATATTGAAACGAGTTTGCAAGGCGAAAAATATTCAAGTTTTTGGCGTCTCCGAGCTCGTGTCAGAGTTTCCGCATCCAATTGCGATTCAACCCAAAACATGATCAAGACATTACTTGTTCTTTTTAATCAATAATCGGGCTCGACGACGTGCAAGCTGTTCTTCATAGCGCGTTTTTTCTTGAAATAACAACCTGTGCATAATTATTTCTACAGGGCCAACCGGCGACAAGGATGGAGACGCTGGTTCATCTGTATTCTCTTTTTAATTTTCAGATTCATGAATCTTGACAAACAATTTACTCATTTTTTTTCTTTATTTTTGGTCAACACCTATAAATAGTTTAAAACTAGTCTGGTAAAACGCAGCCAGGAACCAGACAACTATCCAATTTACATAATCTTGGGACGCTTGGGTTTAGGCTCTTCATCATGAAAATCATCATCTGAACTTGTGCTTAGCGTTAAATCTTCGTCTTGATCACTATCGTCTTTGGGAGCTGCCTTTTTTGGTGATGCTGTAATTCTAGCTGATTTTCTTGGGGAAGATGTTGTTGATGTCTTTGAGGGAGAACTCATTGTTTCGCGCGCTCTTTTTCTAGGAGTCTGATTCAAATCTTTTTTGTCCGAGCAGACTAATCTCGCCGCAATTCGATAAGTTTCTAAAAGTCTGGTCAGTTTGCTTATTGTGCCCATTTTAAATGGAGGTTCGTGTGGCTTTTTGATCAAATCCATACATTCCTTGTAGATGGTGGTTTGATTTTCTTCTGATGTTCCTTGATTTTGATCCACGTCGATATCGTGCACATAGCGATAAAACATGTAATAGGTGACAAACCACTGAGAGACAGTTAGACCCAGAGATTTTAATTTTGCCATGGTAAGCAAAGAAATAGGTTCTGATGTTCTAGAATAAGTTTTGGGGCCGCCAACAATTGGAATTTCCTATTTGATGGCGGTAACTTGCCAGGTTTGGCTCGCAATGTATACTCAAATCCATTTGAGGCAATATATTTTGCCGCAATACAATTATTTTTCATCGCCTTGAGCTCTGCTCCACTAACCTTGTCTTTTTTTGCAGCTTGTTTTCTTCCCTTGGTCTGAGCATCAATTTTGGCATCTTCATTTGCGGCCAACGTGTCTCCCAATAATATTGCTGATTTGACAATGTGCTCCAACTTTTTTCTGCCCACTATCTTGGCAAA
>JAMDBS010000098.1 GCA_023487325.1 Patescibacteria group bacterium | reverse complement strand
CCCCTACCGTCAACCAGTAGTAGATCTTTGGCCAGTTGCTTTAGTCAAATCAACTTAGATATTCGTTGTTTATTAGGACCAAAGAAGCTTGTGAGGTTTATTTTAGGCACGCGCCAATGGCGCAACTGATTTGACAGCCAAAGGCTCACTACTGGGTCAAGTCCGTAGGTTTGTCTATGGCCAAAGTTTCAGTGCTTCCCCCAGCCTTGCCATCGGTAATCTTATAGACATCCTTATCGATCTTGCCAAATTCTTTGTAGGCGTGATTATACATATTAACAGTAGTGCCTAAATTGTTACCTAATTTTTGCAAATAGGTTTCATAGGAGTTGAGGTGTTTCCCCAGTTGTCCGATTTTTTTGACTATTTCTCTGACCGATTGTTCCATTTTTAATGATTTTAAACCCTGCAAGATTGTTTGTAGATAGGCAAAAAATGAAGTCGGCGAGGTGATCATCACGCGTTTGGAAAAAGCGTATTTAATCAGGTCTTCAGTATTGAGATTAACAGTGCCAACTTTGTATATCAGCAAATTATAGAAGATGCCTTCGGCCGGGATGAACATAATAGCAAAATCAGTAGTGTTCTCCTCGGGTCTAATATATTTGGCAGTTTCATCGATTCTTTCTTTGAGGTCGGCTTTAAAACTTTTTTCCAACCTCTCTCTTTTTTCTTTGTCATGAGTTTCGGTAATTTGATTATATTTTTCCAAAGAAAATTTAGCATCAATCGGCACTATTTGTTTGTCAATAAACACAGCTGCATCGACAATTTCGCCATTGGCAAATTTATATTGCAATTTATATTGGCCGGGCTGAAGAATTTGCGACAGCAAGGCTTCTAAATAATACTCTCCTAAAATCCCCCGCTGTTTGGGATTTTTCAGAATGTTTTCTAAACTTTGCAGTTGTTTGGAAAAATCCAAAACTTGCTTATTAGTGTCGTCGAGTTTGGTCAGTCTAGAGGTCACCTCTTGGATTATTTGAGCGCTTTGAGCAAATTGTTTTTGCATGGTTTTTGAGGAATCGCTCATCCCCCTGCTTAATTGATCGTTGATTTTATCCAGTCTGGTTTGAATTTCCTGGCGGTTTTTTAAATGGCCATCTTGAATATCGTGCCGCAGATTTTCCATCACTTCCAGCATCAACTTTTGCGCATCTTGGCTTTCAGGAGACTTTAATTGGCCGATTTTTTTGGAAATTATTAAAAATATAATGCCTAAACCAAATGAGATGATAACCATAATAATAATTAAGATAGTCACTAATTGTGTGCTCATTTAAGCTCCTTTAAATTTATATGGGCAGATTGATTTATAGGAACATAGACTGCATTCAAACTTGGCTGGCTTGGCAGCGAAATTCATTTCTGAATTTGCTTTGATGATATCCTGACAAATTTTTTGTATATTTTTTTGAGTTTGAAATATTTTATCCGCACTAATTTTAGCAGATATTTTTTTATCATCAATTACATAATGCAATGTGATGGTAATGTTTTTGATTTTTTCTTGTTGGTGAATGTATAAGGCATAAATAGATTTTTTCTTGTTGGTGAATGTATAAGGCATAAATAGCCAGCGGCAGATTTTTGGTTAGCTCTGATTTAGTTTTTTTTCTGCCGTCGCCTGTTTTGTAATCAATAATTTCTACATTGTTGCTGGATTGATTTATTTTATCTATTCTTCCTGAAATTCTGGCTAAATCGTCAATTTTTAAGTCAAACTTTTTTTCAACTGCCAGAGGAATTATTTTATCGGAATTAACAATTTTAATGATTGATTGGTACCCGAGCTGATAGGCTTTTTGTTCTTCTTTTTTAGAAAAATATCCCAAATTTTGCCAATTATTTTGATAGATTTTTTTAATTTGAATATGAGAAATTTTTTGCTGATTGCGCATGAGATTGTAGCAATCTCGCAGACTATTATGAATAGAATCGCCAAAACTTAATGATTGATTGGGTGGAGTTTTAATTTTAAAAACATAGCCGAATTCAAATTTTTTTGGACAAGTTTGGAAGGTTTCTATGGCAGATGGAGAGAGCTGCATTTTCTCGAATGTTTTGGCCGATTTACGTTTTGTTCCCTCGTTTTTTTTCAAAAAATTAAGATTGGTTTTTTTGGCAAAGTCGAGATAATCATTTTTGCTGATAGACTCTTTGACGAAGGCAGAAATTTTCTTTTCTTTTTTATTGCCAAGATAATTTTGACTGGCAGAAATCACCAGTTCATTTTTGGCTCTGGTCATAGCCACATAAAAAAGTCGTCTTTCTTCTTGAAGATGCACATCTCCCGAAGGCAAGGTTTCTTTGATTAGTTCCTCGGGCAATTCAATTGGGTCGGATTTTTCGTTAGATGGGAAACGGCCGTGGACTAAATAAGGCAAAAACACAGTTGCAAATTCCAGCCCTTTAGCCGCATGCACAGTCATAATATTGACTGCATCTTCGTATTTATCTTCTTGATAAACAGGCGGATTGTCGCCGGCATCAATGATTAGATTTAGATATTCAATAAATTCAAAAATAGTTTTATCTTTGGAAATGTTTTCAAATTCAGCAATTTTTGAAAAAAATATGCGGATATTTTCCAGCTTTTCCAAAGATTCAAAATTCTGTTTGATTTTAATTTGTGCATACATGCCGGAGCGATGCATATAATCAACAATTATTTTGGCAGTATTCCAGCTACGGGCGTAGTTAAGATGATTTTTTAATAACTCCACTATTTTTTTAATAGATTTAATACTAAAATTATTTTTAGGTAAAAACTTTTCAATTTCAGTAAAAATTTCCACGAGA
>JAMDBS010000085.1 GCA_023487325.1 Patescibacteria group bacterium | reverse complement strand
GCAAAAACTGGCTGGAAATTTTCTTAGTGGTGTTAATTATTGCTGTAGCAATGATGATTTTAAATTTTATTCCATTAATAAATTTCGTAGCCGGAATTGCCGTAGTTTTCTTTACTGGTCTCTGTTCCGCCATTATGTATAACGCTGTTAAAAAATAATTAATATAAATTTATTACAAAATTCTCCTCCAATCGGGGGAGAGTTTTGTTTATACACGACTTATGCACTTTGCTAGTTGTCATCCTGAACGATAGCGAAGGATCTCTGTGGGATTCTTCGGTTTACACCTCAGAATGACATTGGATGCGTAAGTCATGCATAGTTGCAATAAAGTCAATAAGTCGTGTAATATATGGGTATGAAGAAAATACTGTTTACAATTATTTTGACTTTGTTATTTGCCGCGCCAGCATTTGCTTATGACACATCTGATACTGGTTGGAAAATTAGCGATTTTAACTCAAAAATCGATATTTCTCAAAACCAAAATGTTCATGTTTTGGAAACTATTAAGGCTGATTTTGCTGATTTGTCCAAGCATGGCATCTATCGCTATATCCCTTATAAATACAACCGCAATGGCAATAATTACAATGTGAGAATAAAGATTAATTCTGTTCAAAACGATTCAGGCGCCAATATTACTTATCAAGAATCGCGAGAGGGTGATAATGTGGTTATTAAAATCGGAGATGCCGAAAAAACAATTTCCGGTGCTCAGACATACCTTATTAGCTATGATTTAGAAAGAGTAATCAACCATTTTTCTAAGTCCGATGAATTTTACTTTAATGTCACTGGTTCAGATTGGCCGGTTCCAGTAAATTCGGTTCAGGCACAAGTAAATTGGCCCAGTAGCGCGCAAATAAAAGACAATATCTGTTTTGTGGGTAGTTTTGCCTCGAATAATCAGGATTGTGACATCTCATTAAATAGCAAGACAGTTGATTTTAAGAGCAAGAGTTCTCTAAATGCCGGCGAAGGTTTTACTATTGCTTCCAGCATTGAACCGGGAGCATTGACCCCTTATTCTTGGTGGCAAATAATAAGTTGGTTTTTGTCGGATAATTGGGGTTATTTAATTCCAGTTTTTGCGCTGTTGCTATTACTTCTGATTTATTTTAAAAAAGGCCGAGATCCCAAGGGCAGAACTACTATTGCGCCGGAATTTGCGCCACCGGATAAGCTATTGCCCGCAGAGATGGGCACAATCTATGACGAAAGAGTAGACTCTCAAGATATTTCAGCTGCGATTATTGACTTGGCAGTTAAGGGCTATCTGACTATTAAAGAATTAAATGAGAAAAAGTTTTTGGGTTTTACCAACAAAGATTACGAATTGGCCAAAACCAAAAAATCTGCCAGCAATCTGCAAAATTATGAGCAAAAAATATTCAAGGCAATATTTGAGGATGGTGACGTTGTTAAGCTTTCGGATTTGCAAGATTCGTTTTACAAAGAAGTAAAGGATATCAAAGATGATATTTACCAATTAACCTTGGAAAAAGGTTATTTTGCCGACAATCCGGAAGCTACCAGAAATACTTATGTAGGAATCGGAGTTTCTATTATGGCAATATCTTTTTTGGTAATCTTGCCCTTTGTCAAAAATAGCTTATCAGTGATAATCGGTTTAGTAGCCAGCGGATTATTGTTTATTGTTTTTGCTTTTTCCATGCCCAGAAGGACAGCCAAAGGAGTGGAGACCAATCGCCAGATCAAAGGTTTTTTGATGTATATGAATACGGCAGAAAGATATCGCCAAGAATTTAATGAAGATAAACATATTTTTGAGAAATTTCTTCCTTATGCTATGGTTTTTGGAATAGTAAAAAAATGGGCCGAAGCCTTCAAGGATTTACAAGTGCCTAGACCTAGCTGGTATTATGGCGAAGGTTATTTTTACCCTGTTATTTTTGCTACTAGTTTGAATAATTTTCAGCACGTGGCTAATGCTACCCTGATTACTCCTCCGTCTTCAGCTGGCGCTGGCGGTTCAGGCTTTTCCGGCGGCGGAGTCGGCGGTGGATTCGGTGGAGGAGGGGGAGGTAGTTGGTAGAACCATGTAACACGCAACATGTAACACATAGCATGTAACATGTAGCATTTAGGCATGTAAACATTTAAACAAGGGAACAAAGATTACTTAGCAATTTTATGCGATCGCTAGAAAGTGTAAAGTAATTTAAGGTTAAAATGATTATTATTTTTAATAAAACGAGCTCCCAGAGGGGAGCTCGACAAGTTGTGTAGCTTAGGAAAATTAGGAGATTTCTTTGTCGTGGTAATATTCTATAATAGTGGTAAGAGAATGGCCATAACCGGTCTTAATCGGAATTTTATTAATTTTTATATTACTTGAGTCACAGCCATCTTTTGACAGTCGATCCAGAAATCTTAACTCCTCATCGTGGTTGGCGACATCTGATGAAATCTTTTCTGCCTTGTCTTTAACGATATTCAGATCACCGTAGAATGGGCATATCGCAATCATTTTTAGCCACCATTTTTTCTCTATGCTCATAAGTTCACCTCCTTATCGAAGTTATTGATTGCTAATGTTAACAACTATTTTTGGCTAAAAATTTATGAAGTTGAAATGATGTAAAACCAGGGTACAATAACTCAGGTAAAATCCAAAGTAAAGTGCCCAGCCGGCATTAACTGTTTTATTATGTATTTCTTCATTTTCTGCATAATGCCATTTGGCTGATTCCCTGCCTACGCTACAGGCGATTATCGAAATAATTATTGCAAAAGTTAAAGTGTAAAGTAAATAGATATTTTCTATATTGGGATTTTGC
>JAMDBS010000146.1 GCA_023487325.1 Patescibacteria group bacterium | reverse complement strand
TTTATTGGGGATCAACCAAACGCTTTTTGTGTCATATTCTTTCAGTCTTTTTTGGTATTCTTCTTTGCCTAAACAAAAGACACAGTCTTTTTTTGCTTGGCGCTTAACTTTTTCAGCACTGACATAATCGTTGGGTCTCTTTGCCCTTTCCGGAGCAATCACCACCCAATCACCGGTAATAATATTTTGACGTAGCTGAGGCACGTTCCTCCCTTCGGTCGTCAAGTTTAAAACTTAAAGTGAAAAGTTAAAAATTTATGTAAATAAGAAGTTTTAAGTTTTTAGTTATAGCTTTTAGTTCTGAGTTTTTAGTTTTGAGTTAGTTTGCAAATGTGTCAATCCCACCGCTACTGCGTCGGCGGTATCGTCCTGAACCGGGATTGTTTGCCCTTGAAGATGGAACTTGAGCATTTGCTGAACTTGTTTTTTATCTCCTCTTCCATATCCTACAACAGCCTGTTTGACTTGTAAAGGAGTATATTGATAAATGTCAAGCCCATGATTTTGGGCGCAGACAATAATTGCCCCCCGAGCTTGCGCCACCTGTAAAGCAGTCTTTTGATTTTTAAAAAAGAATAGCTCTTCGATGGCCAATTCCTGGGGTTTATATTTTTTGATTAAATATTCTATGGCCTGATAAATTTCGCTCAACCTCTGTGGCAGACTTTTGTTTTTTTCAGTTTCAATACAATCACAAGCTAGAAGCTTTAAGTTATTAGTTTTTAGTTTTTCGTTATTAGTTTGCTCGCCTACGGCGAGCATTGCCCAACCGCATCGACCATAGCCGGGATCGATAGCAATAATAGTTTTTAGTTTTTCGTTATTAGTTTTTAGTTTAGTCATAGGTTTGCGTTTGTATAAACTTCTTCCACATCGTCCAGTTCTTCAAGCTCGGACAAAAAATCAATTACCAGTTGTTTTTTATCATCAGCAATTGCAATATAATTTTTTGGCAGCATTTCTAATTTAGCAGATTCAATTTTGATAGTTTTAAATTCCAAAGCACGTTTTACTTCTTCCAATTTTTTAGCGTTGGTATAGATATAAAATTTGCCATCTGATTCTTCATAATTATCCGCGCCCGAATCAATAATAACCATTTCCAAATCATCCTTTGAAAGAGTTTGGCCAGCAATATTGATTTCAATCACACCCTTTTGCTCAAACAGATAAGATACTGAACCGGAATCTGCAATTCTACCGTTCATTTTATTCATTAACGACCGTATATCGGATAAACTGCGATTTTTATTGTCAGTGATAATTTTGATGATAATGGCAACGCCGGCCGGGCCATAAGCTTCATAATAAGTTTCCACTACTTCGGCGCCGGCAATCTTGCCCTGACCGCGAGCAATGGCATTGTTTATTTTTTCATTAGGCATATTGGCAGCCTTGGCCCGTTCTACTGCCAAACTCAAACCCTTGCCAGCTTTCGCGGCCACAATAATAATATTGGCCAGTTTGGTAAATTGATTGGCTTTTTTGCTATCATTGACGCCTTTTTTCCTCTTTATTTGCGACCACTTAGAGTGTCCTGACATAGTTTAGAATCCAGTATTTAGAATTTTGTATTTAGTGCAATATAACTAAATTTTATTCTAATTTTTAATATTTGTCCAGAAAGTTTGGCCGTTGGAGATGATTTCGATGGTGCCGTTGAGATCGGTGCGGAGAATTTGGGCATTAATAGATTCGAGTTTTTTTAATGTTTCTGATGTAGGATGGCCAAATTTGTTGTCTTTACCAACTGAAATTATGGCAATTTCTGGCGCAATTGCTTTTAAAAAATTGAGGTCGGCGCCGTTACTGCTGCCATGATGAGCAACCTTGAGAATATCGGCTTTTAGCTGTTGGCTATTAGCCTTTAGCAATGATTTTTGTACTTCGGTTTCGGCATCACCTAGGAGTAAAGCACTGAAGTTATAATAAACTAGTTTGGCGACGACAGAAGTATTGTTTAAATTATCCACATTTTTATTTTGATATGATTCATCGGGCCAATAAATATCTAATTTTGTTTCATTATCCAAACTAATTTCCTGACCAGCTCGAGCTAATTTATAGGGGATTTTTTTATCCTTAATTAACTCCAGCCACTGCTGATATTCCGCAGTAGTATGCACTGCGTCAGTGGCAATAATCTGGCCAATCTCGTATCTTTTCAGAACATCTATGCAGCCTGACAGATGATCGGCATGAGGGTGGGTAAGCAAAAGATAATCAATTTTTCTGTCCCAAAACGGCATTACCTCACCTAGTTTAGAAACTATGCCGCTGTCTGGACCGCAATCAATCAACAGGTCAAAGTTATTCATTCTACGAGCGTATATTGAATCTCCCTGCCCAACATCCAAAAAGTAAAGGTGCAAATTATTGTCTGACTTTAAACTCACTAATGATAAAATTAGAACACCAACCATTGCAAAAAGTAAACAGATGCTTAACAACAATTTATTTTTCTTGTCATTTGTGTTTTTTATAAAAACTCCTTATCTATTCTAATTATAACACGCATCAATGATTAATATTTTTTTTCTTAAATCTAATTAATATAATAGTTATCAACAAAATCAAATAATATATCAGCACCCATTGCCAGGTTTTAAAGTTTATTTGGACTGAAGAATAGGGAATTTTGGAAAAATAGTTGATGATTAGAATAATATATTGCAAAATTGGCCAGGCGACAATGCCCAATATTTTTCCCAAAGGAAAGATGATTAAACCAGTGATGCCTACTAAAAATGACGCGAGCATGGCATAGGGCACAGCCAAAAGGATTAAAGAATTGGTGAGAGGCGCAACAATGGAGATG
>JAMDBS010000156.1 GCA_023487325.1 Patescibacteria group bacterium | reverse complement strand
ATTTTGGAAGAAGCGCGGCAGACCAACAATCAAGATGAGCGCAATAATAAATATCAAGCTTTTCAAAAAATACTTGATGATCAAAAACCGGCTATTGTTTTGGAACAAACCAATTGGCAATTTGCCGCCACTGATAAAATAAAAGGTATTGTTCCAACACACTGGGGCGCTTCTCCGGCAGATAGATTTTTTGAAATTTGGAAGTGGTATTTGAATGAAAAGAGGGTGAAGAAATAATAGGCCCTGATGCTGAAATTGGTAGACAGGCTAGCTTCAGGAGCTAGTGCTCGCAAGAGCGTGTCGGTTCAAATCCGACTCAGGGCACCAACAAAGAATTAGTTTTGTGAGTGCCAGAGTTTCCGCCAGCACGGCGGATCCGCCGAATTGGCGGGCAATTCCCGTCTCCCACTTATTGTTTTTTATTTAAAATCATCTACAAAAATTGATGATTTTTTTTATTTATCTTGAATATTTATTTTTTTTAAGATAAGATATGAATTGACGGTGCGGTGGCGAAGTGGAAACGCTGGGGTCTGCAAAACCTCGATGCGAGGGTTCGATTCCCTCCCGCACCTCCAAAAAAACTAATAACTGAAAACTAAAAACTAATAACTATATTTACTAGGAGAAAATATGAGTAAAAAGAAAAAATTTAAGAAAAAACTTAAAGCACAAATTTTTCAACAAATGCAATCGGTTAGCGCTGAACCTCAAAAATCAGCTGAAATTATTGTTGAGAAGAAAGCTGAAATTATTAGTCAAAAACCAACTGTCGATGCCAATCATGTTCCCGCCATCAACTCCGAACCAAAACTTCAAACCAATGAATTTGCCTACGTTAGCGCTGATCTCAAAAAAACCGGCATTGTGTTCGCCGTTTGTTTGGTAATACTTTTGGCAATTTACTATTTAGGCCTCAAAACCAGCTATATTGCTGACATCTCCAACTGGTTGGCTACAGCTTTGCACATTAGCTCTTAGCTCTTTGCTCTTCGCTATTGGCTATTGGCTATTAGCTATTAGCGATTAGCTATTGGCGATTGGCGATTAGCAATATGCTCTATGCCATTAGCCAACTCAATATCGAGTTTCTTTTGGCCGATATTGCAAAGCTTCGGCAATATGGTTAGCGGTTATTTTCTCACTGTTTTCCAAATCGGCAATGGTACGAGCTAATTTTAGCACTCTATTATATACTCTGGCTGATAACCCAAGTTGGTTAACAGCATTTTTTAAAATTAAGGCAGATTCTTCATCAACCTGGCAATATTTTTTCAGATCATTAGGATTCATTTGAGAATTAGTTTTAATAATACCATCTAATTGGCGACTGCCAGCGGTGGTATATCTCTTATTCTGAATATCTCTGGCCTTTTGTACCCTTTCGGCAATATTTTTCGATGATTCCGCAGATGCTTCGGAGGTTAATTTTTCATATTTAATTCTGGGCACTTCCACATGCAAATCAATCCTGTCTACCAATGGTCCCGAGACTCTTTTCTGATAGCGTAAAACTTGCGAAGGCGAACAGCTGCAGCTCTTCATGGTGTCGCCAAGATATCCACAGGGGCAGGGATTTTGCGCTGCAATCAAGATAAAATGAGCTGGAAAACTCAAAGAACCTTGAGCGCGCGAAATTGTGATCACCCTATCCTCCAGAGGCTGGCGCAAAGCTTCCAAAACTGTGCGGGGAAATTCGGGAAATTCATCCAAAAATAATACCCCATGATGAGCCAAGGAGATTTCCCCAGGCCTAGGCCAGGTGCCGCCGCCAACCATGGCAATATGGCTGGCCGTATGATGCGGGTGTCGGCATGGACGGTTGACTATCAAAGGCGTGTCTGGCGGCAAAAGTCCGGCCGTGGAATATATTTTAGTCACTTCCAAGGCTTCGTCTTTAGTCAGTTTGGGCAAAATAGTGGAAAAGGCTTTGGCCAGCATGGTTTTGCCGGAACCAGGTGGACCAGAAAGCAAAATATTGTGCGCGCCGGCCGCAGCAATTTCTAAAGCTCTTTTGGCTTGCTCCTGACCGCGCACAAAGGAAAAATCATAATCAGAAATTTCCAGAGGTTTAAAATCCAGTTGGGATTTAGAAACAAAAGGACTAATAGTTTTTTCACCTTTTAAATGCCACAACAATTCTTTCAACGACTTCACCGGAATAATCTCCAAACCTTCAATTAAGGAAGCCTCCAAAGCATTTACTGCCGGCAAATAAATTTTACTAAAGCCCTTTTCTTTGGCAGCAATGGCAATGGAAATAAGGCCGTTAATATGTCTCAAAGATCCGTCCAAGGCCAGTTCCCCAATAAAAATAGTTTTCTTGGTATCCGGCACTGCATTTAACTGGCCATCGGAAATCAAAATCCCCACGGCCATGGCCAAGTCATAAGCAGGCCCTTCTTTTTTCAAATCTGCCGGCGCTAAATTGATAGTCAAACGCTTCATGGGAAAGGAAGCGCCGGAATTTTTAATGGCTGAACGCACCCGTTCTTTAGACTCCTGAATAGCCGTATCCGGCAAACCCACAATATTAAAAGCTGGCAGGCCTTGGCCCACATCCACTTCCACTTCAATAGGGTAAGAGTCCAACCCCACCACCGCCATAGAATATATTTTGGCTAACAACTTTAAATCTCCAATTTTAAATTTTTAATTTTTATTTAATTTTTAATTTCTAAACCAATTATACCAAAAATGACCTCCTCGAACGAATTTTCTCTTGACTTTTTGATAAATTATGTATTACAATAAGTTATTCAATGAATAGTTGTTGAATATTAAAAATCTGCTGATTTAAGAGGAGGAAACAATATGGG
>JAMDBS010000116.1 GCA_023487325.1 Patescibacteria group bacterium | reverse complement strand
TATTGCGGAATCATCTGATCGGAAATAGACATAATTTTGCTATACATAGAAAATGGCTCTTCGGTAATAGCGACATAATTATTCAATGATTTACTCATTTTTTTATGACCATCCAATCCGACGAGTAACGGCATAATCATCACTGCTTGCGGCCTTTGGCCATATTTTTTCTGCATTGAACGGCCCATCAGCATATTTAATTTTTGATCAATGCCGCCAACCTCTAAATCGGCTTTAAGCTCGACTGAATCATACCCCTGCATTACCGAGTAGAGTAGCTCGTGCAATCCAATATCTAAGCCCTCTTTTAATCTTTTTTGGAAATCCTCTCGATATAATGCCTGCGTCACTGTGGCATTGGCAATAAAACCCAAAGCATCGGCAAATTGCATCTTGCCATACCATTGAGAATTATAGCGCACTTCGCATTTTTTTAAGTCCAAAATAACATCAGCTTGCCTAAAATAGGTTTCGGCATTTTTTTTGATTTCTTTATCGCTGAGCACCGGGCGAGTAGCATTTCGGCCACTGGGATCACCGATTTTCGCAGTGAAATCACCAATCAAAAAAATGATTTTGTGTCCCTGCTCTTGGAACTCTTTAAGTTTTTGCAGACAGACCGCATGACCCAAATGCAAATCCGGGCTAGTGGGGTCAACGCCATGTTTAATGCGTAGTTTTTTCCCTTTTTTAAGTTTGGCAAGTAGCTCGTTCTTGCCAATAATCTCATCTACGCCTCTTGCAAGTAATTCTTGGTATAAACTGGTTGACATAATTTGCCTTTAGTAGTAGTATTATTTAATAACTTTATATCCAAATTATAACCATACCGTGGTATAATGTAAAGTGGAAGATATTATTAGAAACAAACCCCACAAATTTTATTTCACAAATATTACAAATAATTTGTATAATTCGTGTAAATATATTTGTGGAGCTTAATACCTTGGAAAACTATGTTTAAAAGAAAAACTAAATACACCAACCCTTTAGGGTTGCAAGAGAAAAACAAATCACCCAAAAAGTTTGACCGCAAAAAATTTGGCAAATTAATGCTAAAGATTATGGCGGGGTTACTGCTTTTTATTATCATTCTTTTTGCTTGGTATGCCAAAGATCTGCCAACACCAGGCAACATCAAAAAACGCAATCCCGTAGAGTCAACCCATATTTTTGATAGAAACGGCAAGCCGCTTTACGATGTATTTGGCGATGTTAAAAGAACAATAATCGATTCCAATCAGATTCCTGATGTGGTGAAAAAAGCTACTATTGCGGTTGAGGATAAAGATTTTTATTCGCATATCGGCATTGATTTGAAAGGCATTATCAGAGCTGCCTGGAGTGATATCACGCATCAGAGCAGAGCTCAGGGAGGTTCTACCATTACTCAACAATTTGTCAAAAATGCCCTTCTTTCCCCTAAAAAAACCTTTGATCGAAAAATTAAAGAACTGATTTTGTCCTTGGAAGTTGAAGCTATGTATTCTAAAGACCAAATATTGGTAATGTATCTCAACGAAATACCTTATGGCTCCAACGTCTATGGCATTCAAGCGGCCAGCCAAAATTATTTCGGCAAGGACGCCAAAGACTTAGATATTGCCGAAGCTGCTGCCATGGCCGCTATTGTCAAAGCTCCTACTTATTATTCTCCTTATGGGCTGCATCCAGATAAATTTGAAGAGCGCAAAAACTATGTTCTAGATAGAATGATGGCTCTAAATTATATTTCCAAAGAAGAAACTATCAAAGCTAAAGCAGAAAAATTATCCTTTAAAGACCGCCGAGAAAATATTACTGCGCCGCATTTTGTCTTTTATGTCAAAGAAAAATTAATTGAAGAATATGGCGAGCAGATGGTAGAAGAAGGCGGCCTGAAAGTGACCACTACGCTTGACCTTGATAAGCAAAAAATGGCCGAGGATGTAGTGCAAAATGCTTGGGAAAATAAACTGCAAAATTATGGGGCGTCCAATGCCGCGCTTGTTTCCATGGATCCTAAAACAGGACAGATTTTGGCCATGGTTGGCTCCCATGATTACTTTGACAAAGAAAATGACGGTCAGGTCAATGTGGCCATCTCTGATCGCCAGCCAGGCTCGTCTTTTAAACCCCTGGTCTACGCCACAGCTTTCAAAGGAAAATACAACCCCGGCTATACTTTGTTTGATTTAACCACAGATTTTGGCAATTACACTCCGCGTAACTATGACGGCAACACTCACGGTCCAGTTTCCATGAGAACAGCCTTGTCCAACTCCTTAAATATTCCGGCAGTAAAAACTCTCTATTTGGCCGGCATCGACAATGTGCTAGATCAAGTTCATAAAATGGGTATCACCACTTTAAATGATAAAGATCGTTATGGACTATCTTTGGTTTTGGGCGGAGGCGAAGTAAAATTAGTGGATATGGTCACTGCTTATGGGGTTTTTGCCAACAAAGGTACGCTGCATGATACCACTGGTATTTTAAAAGTTGAAGATTCTGAAGGCAAAATTTTATTCGAATACAAAGACAATAAAGGCAAAAAAGAAGTCTTGGATCCGCAAATCGCCTATGAAATTTCTGATATCTTGTCTGATAATGACTCTCGACAAATGGTTTTCGGCGGCTTAAGAGCGCTATTTTCGTATGATAGACCGATGGCTGTAAAAACCGGCACCACCAATGAGTATCGCGATGCTTGGACTATTGGCTATACTCCTTCGGTGGTCACAGGCGTTTGGGTGGGCAATAACGACAATAGCAAAATGAATAGCCACGCTGACGGCTCCATGGTGGCAGCGCCTATTTGGCGGGCATATATGGACAAGGTTCTAGATGGCCAGCCTGTGGAAAAATTCGAGCGTCCGGAGCAAATCAAAGAAATGACAGTGGCCAAATTCTCCAACAAACTGCCTACTGATCAGACCAAAGATAAAGTTTTTGATATTTTTGCCAGCTGGCAAGTGCCTACCGAATACGATGACACTACTGTTAAAGTGGAAATCTGTAAAATTTGCGAAGGAGATAAACTGGCCAACGACCTCTGCCCGCAAAACGAACGTGAAGAGCGCTATTACGGCAACCTTCATTCAGAAGTACCTGATAATCCCAGCTGGGAAGACCCTGTCAGAGGCTGGGCCAGAGAAAATGGCTACGGCGTGGGCTCGCCGCCAACAGAAACCTGCAGTCTTGATGGCGAAACTCCTTCAATTGCCATTAGTAAACCAACTGCCAATCAAACAGTATCTGGTAATTTCGACATTACCGTGCAAACCAGCTCCCGCTCCGGCATTAGATCCGTGGAATACTATATTGATAATGTCAAAATTATTACCACTACCACCTCTCCATATTCTACTACTTACAATGCCATAAATTTATCTGTGGGGTCACACAAGCTGGAGGCCAAGGTGACCAATGACAAGAGCCTGACAGCCACCAACTCCCTTAATTTTAACGTCAATCGCGATAGCCAGGCCCCTGGCGCAGTCAGCTCTGTAAGCCTAAGCCCCGGCTCACAATCTATTGTGGCCAAGTGGACTAACCCCAGCGATAGTGATCTAGCTCAAGTTAGAATCTATATCTCCACCACAGTCGGCTCATTGGGCAATCTTTTGGCTGATGAAATAAAAGTGACACCAGGTGGTGTCACTTCTCATACTATCAATAATCTTACTTCAGGAACTACCTATTATTTAACTTTTAGGCCCATTGATAATTCCGGCAACGAAAATGGCTCTACTACTCAATATTCAGCCAAGCCATCCTAAAGATAAAAGTCCGAAAACATTAAAAGTCACCAGTACTATTGCCAAAGATAAAATGCAGCCAAAAAGTAGCTGTAGAAAAGTGTGGCGGTTTAGGATTATTCGAGACCAAAATACCAAAGGTATAAGGAATATCACCGGCCAAAAATTCCAGCCGTATAGCAAGATTATCATAGCCACAAAAAAAGTAGTCAGGGTGGCGTGAATGCTAATTTTCCAAAAATAGGTGATTGCCCCGCCTATGACAATAGTTAAAATTCCTCCGGCAAACACTGCCAGAAGCGGCTGATATGCGCCGGTAGAAACTAAAATCAATAGTTCCAAAGTAATTAGGGCTAAAAAAATCCCTAAAATAGCCAATCTTTCCCGATTGACTTTTTTGTTTTGTAAAGTTGCGTCAAAAACAAAGCCGTGGCTGGTGAAAAATAAATAAAACAAGCCGGGAATAGCCGTATTTAGCACCAAAATTGCCAGAAGCCAGCAGATTAAAGTATTTTCCGGCATTCTGCTTCTTAGCACTGCCATCACCAAAATCACCAGCGCTAGCACTCCTGGGTTTAATAAATAATTGGAAACAAAAGAAGCAATCTTTTTGTTCATGATAATAATTGTGTTAATCTCCACAAATCTCTTCACACAAATTACACAAATCATTTGTAATATTTTTGTAATAAAATTCGTGTGGCTTAATACTTATTAAAGAATCTCTCTAATCAATTGATACACGTTTTTGATCTTGGCGTCAAGAGATGCAAATCCCAATCTCTTAGCTTCCTGGTTTCTTTTTTCACTAAATCTCACCCGTCGAATTTCTCCGGAAAGCCCCACCTCGCCAAACAAACACAACTTGCCATTGATAGGCTTATTCTTAAATGCCGAGGCAATGGCGGCGCAAACCGCTAAATCAATGCCTGGATCTTTAAGCTTAAAACCGCCGGCAATATTAAGATAAATATCCTGGGTGCTCAAATTTAGACCGGCGCGTTTCATCAAGACTGCCGCAAGCAAATTTAAGCGATTCAAATCAAAACCGCTGGCCGTTCTTTTTGGGTAGCCAAAGCTGGTCGGCGTGCACAGAGCCTGAATTTCCACTAAAAGCGGACGAGTGCCTTCCATAGTGGCTGTCACCACCGAGCCTGCCACATTAGTGGCTCGTTCTTCTAAAAATATTTTTGATGGATTTTTTACTTCCTGCATCCCCTTTTCCCCCATTTCAAAAATGCCAATCTCATCAGTAGCGCCAAAGCGATTCTTGGCCCCGCGCAACACTCTGGAATCATGGTAACGCTCACCTTCCAGATATAAAACTACATCAACCAAATGTTCCAAAGTTTTTGGTCCAGCCACTTCGCCGCCTTTGGTCATATGTCCGACTAAGATAATGGGGATATGCAAAGCTTTGGCTGCTTGCTGCAGTCTTAAAGCTGATTCACGAACCTGCACTAAACTGCCCGGCGTCGAAGGATAATCAGAAACATACATGGTCTGGATTGAGTCGATGATAATTAGCTTATAGCTATTAGCTGTTAGCTTAGAGACAATCTCGCTGATATCAGTTTCGGTAAACAAACTAAATTCCGGATTTTTAATACCCAGCCTTTCAGCTCTAAGCTTTATCTGCTCTGCTGATTCTTCGCCGGAAACATAAAGAGTATTTTTAATCTTATCGGCCAATTGCAGCAATATTGTTGATTTGCCAATTCCCGGATCTCCGCCCAATAAAATTACTGATCCCGGAACAATGCCAGCCCCTAAAACCCGGTCAAACTCCCCTATCCCCGTCTTGACTCTGGAAAAATCTTTGAGCTTAACTTGATCTAATTTAACAATCTCCGCCGGCCCTTTATCAAAATGATCCTTCGTTTTTAGTTTTTCGTTCTTAGTTCTTAGTTCTTTCAAGGTGTTCCACTCACCACAAAACTGGCATCTCCCCTGCCATTGCAAATGCTCTCCTCCACATTGCGAACAAACAAAAACTGATTTATCTTTGGACATAAATATAATTTTCAATGATCAATTTCCAATTTACAGTTATTGTTTAAAAATTAATTAATTGAAAATTTATTGTAAATTGAAAACTGAAAATTTCCTTTGACTTCATTCTACCAGATTCTTTGACAAAAAGAAAAAGAGGCCTTTTAAGCCTCTCTTAATAAAACAATGAATTTGAATCGTCAAAAATCAAATACTGCTGGATGGCGCAAGTTATTTAAACAACATTTTTTCTATTCAACAATTTTTGTAATTCCTTGCGTTCGATCTTTCTTTGTTTTGGAAAAATATGTACCTCATCAACATACGGAATACTTATCGCGCAGCCTCCTTGAGAATTTTTACGAACTAACCGCAGGCTATCCATAATGTCCCTTTTATTGCTTGGAATAATTTTACCCTCAACAACAAACTCACCATCGTCATCATGATCGTCGCCTGGGACTGTATTTAATAAAGTCCATGAAATACAGCGGACCTTGCGCTTCTCTGGATCGGTTACGATCCAAACATCTGCTAACCGACTCTGAAAATCCCGAATCAATACTATTTGTTCGCCTACCGGCAAACTCTCAATTTCAACTGGGGAAGTTGCAAACATCCTAATTACCTGCCTTTCAATAAAATCAGTGACTGCGCTATGAAATAAATTTTTTCTTCCTTAGCTATTTACTGTTGCTCGGGATTTTTGGCTGCTCCCTCGATCTCTTTGATAAAATCAGGGAATTTGTCACCCAAAAATTCTTGCAAATCCTCTCGCACTTGACTTGGACATTTTACTATTGCCAGTACTAAATGTTCGTAATATATTCCCATACATCTGTCGTATTGATGGTATTTATAAGCTTGTTGAATTATATCATTCAGTTCTTTGGTAAAATATGGTTTTGCGACCGCTTTACCTTTGGCTTTTTCGTGTATGGTCATTTGCATAATATTGTATTTGTCAAATATTTCCGTGACTTTCTGATTTTCATGAAATAATTCTGTTATAGCAACCCATAGATGCCAAGGGGATGCATCACCTTCGCGATCCCTAAGCCATACACCTTTAAGCCTCACTATGAGCCTACTAGCGAGATTCGTAAAAGTCATAGCCATAACTACACCTGCCTTTACAAGATTTACTGTATTTCAAATTTTAAAAGTACGAATTTATCTTATCTCGACTTCTGAATATCCAGAATTTTTAATTGGACCTTTCTGCTTCCATTCCAAATATTCTCGTCAAGAGAATATACTGTATCAACAATTTCGCCAATTTGCAAGTCTTTGTGACATGTTTCGCAATTGAATGATATGGCATCTAGCTGTTGCCTGCCTGCTCCTCGAGTCTGAGCCTCGGAGTCGAAGACCGGCAAGGCAGGGCTATTAGCTATTGGCTTTTGGCTGGGGCTCAATAATAACTTTAAATGCTTTTGGTCTTTCCCTACTAACTGCAAACGACTAATAGCTAATCTCCGAGTCAAAAATACCGGCCGGGAATTTCCCATACCAAACGGTTCCAATTTTTTGATTTCATCAAACAACGCCAAATTGATCTTCGGAGGCTTAACTTCCGCGTCTATTTTAATTTTGGGGTTCAAATCTTTATCGCTTAATTTAATATCGGCAATTTCTATCAATTTTTTATGTAGCTTCGAATAATTATTTTTGCTAACTTGCATCCCGGCTGCGCCGGCATGTCCGCCATATTTAATGATAAACTTTTTGGCGCCATCCAAGGCTTCCAAGATATGAAATTCGCTGATTGATCGCGCCGAACCTTTTAGCTCCTTCTCGCCTTCGTGAAAAACAATCACTGGCCGACAAAATTTTTCAGTAAGTCTGCCGGCAATCAAGCCGATAATGCCTTCTGACCATTTTTTATCTTTCACCAAAATTATCTTATTTTTTAATAAGCCTTTCTTTTCAACTTGCTCCACTGCTTCAATTATGGCTTTGCCCAAATCATCTTGTCTTTGACGATTGATTTTATCCAATTTATTAGCAATCTCCTTTGCTTCATGTCTATTTCTAGTGGTCAAAAGATAATAGGAAATTTGCGCGTGGTCCATTCGTCCCGGTGCATTAATTCTCGGTCCGATTTGAAAGCTTAGGGTATAAGTAGAAATTTTTTCCAAATCAACCCGAGCAGTTTTCATCAATTCTTCCAAGCCAATATTTTTGGTTTTGGCCAACACTTTCATGCCAAATTTAGTAATGGCCCTATTTTCACCGATCAAAGGCGCCATATCACAAACAGTGCTGACAGCGGCCATGTCTAAAAACCATTTTAACTGATGTTGGCTAGGCTTTCCTAATTTCTGGGCAATTGCCTGAATTAGCTTGAAAGCAACGCCGCCGCCGGTTAGTTCCTTGTTGGCATATTTTTTGGAAAGCTGGGGGTGCACTAAAGCCAAGGAATCTTTGGGCAGCTGATTGGCTTTGAACAAGTGATGATCGGTGATAATAACATCCATGTCTAATTTTTTAGCCGTTTTGACCTGTTCTTTGCCAGTGATACCCAAATCAACTGTGATTATCAATTTACAGCCATGTTTGCGCAGATCCTTCAACCCGTTTTCGTTAAGTCCATAGCCTTCTTCGCGCGAGGGAATATAAACAGCGGTTTTTGCGCCGATATAGTCAAAAAAATTAGCCAAAATTGCCGCACCCGTCACTCCATCTGCATCATAATCGGCAAAAATCCCAATAGTTTCTTTGTTATTTATTGCTTGAATAATCCTACCAACTGCCTTATCAATATCATTTAAATCCCTAGGATCCAGCAGATTTTCATATTGAGGATGCAAAAAATTATCCCAATCTTTCTTGGGAATCTTGCGGTTAATAAGCAACTGTTCAACAATGTTATCTGATTTCTTAGCCCGAATAACCCATTGTTTCATAAATTAACCTAATGTCTAATTGACCTAATTAACCTAAATAATTCCCAATATCCAATTTCCAATGAATTCCCAAATGTTTAAATGCTTAAATGCCTGCCCCGTAGTAGTGGCTTTGCTCTACTGCTGGGTTATTTTGTTTAAATGATTTGTCCGATGACTCCGTATGAGTCCGGAGTATGCGGACTCCATCGGAGGTCATTGGGATTTGATTACCTGCCCGCCACGCTTCGCTGGCGATGCGGGCGTGGGAAATTAGAAATTAGAAATTTATTTAAGGTATGCCTTCCCTTCCACCCGCAAATCCACATACTCATGAATATCGTCGCGGTTGTCTGACAAAAGTTTTTTTAAAGCATTCAGCTGAACCTCGGGGCTACGCAAAGTATCCAGCAAAACAAACCAGCCCTGATCAGTGCGCGCTTCCAGCTGCAGCGTGGTTTCGCCAATTTTTAGCTCAGTAATATTGGCTGATGTTTTAGCATTAAAATTATCTGCTAAATATTTGACAAAGTTTACCAAATCCGGAGATACTTGCTGGCTGCCAGCCGATACTTTGGCATTTTGCGTGTCATTCACTACTGGCAGTTTGGCAAATTCCTCATCATTAATTATACCCTCGCCCCGTTCAAAAACGACCCCGTTTTTATCAATTAAATAGATTTTGTCCTGGCTTTTCCAGCCTATCAAGGGATTTCTCACAAAAACCTTGATTTTCAAAGTATCTGGCACACCCCGGCGAATAGAAATGCTTTCAATACTATTTTGTTTTTTTGCTAAATCCACCTCGGTATTACTTAAAACTACTGTAAAAATATTTTTTCCGCGCAATTTTTCAATTTCCGAAGCCACATCCGGGTTCAATGAACCTTCAATAATAATATTTTTGACCTGAAAATATTTAGAAAAAAATATGGGTCAAATCAACACTCCCAAGGCAATCAAAATCAAAACCAACCAGATAATTTTGGATGACAAATAAAACCCCTTCTCTTCCGAGGTGGTGCTATAAATTTTGCGTGGCCTAAATTCGCTTCTTGATTTGACCCATTTCATAATTTTAATTGTGTTAATCTCCACAAATATTTTTACACAAATTATACAAATTATTTGTAATATTCGTGTCAATATAATTCGTGGGGTTTATTTCACTATAACTAGCTCCACTCTCCAATATACTCCACTTCTTCTTCTAAAAATATCTTAAATTCATCATAGACTTTGGCGCGCAAGCTTTCTATCAATTTTCTAATATCGCTGGCTTTGGCATTTTTATTGTTAATGACAAAATTGGCATGCTTTTTGGAAACAGCCGCGCCATTTAAATGCATTTTTTTAGCCTCAATTTGCTCCAACAAATATCCGGCCGAAGACATTTTTGGATTTTCTTTACCCAATGACTGGCTAGCAGGCACTCGCCCAGGATTTTTAAAAATACTGCCGGATGAAGGTTTGTCGTAAGGCACTTTTTCATTGCGCATATTCTGATATTGACTGATTTTACGCAAAATTTCATCTTTTTTGCCATGAGCCAATTGCAATTTGACGCACAAAATAATAGGAATTTCTTTGCCTTCTTTCTTGGCACGCTTTAATCTGGTGGAACGATATGCGCAAGCCAGCCAATCTCCTCGATAGCGCACAATTTTTCCGTCAACTGAAAGAAGCGTAATTGATTTAACAAAGCTGTTTAGCTCAACCCGATAGGCACCGGCACTGCCATAAACCGCACCCCCGACTGTTCCGGGAATGCCCACCAAGGCCTCCAGACCACTTAAGCTATGACCGGCCGCACTCATCACTAAACTGCCCAAGCTTACTCCTGAATCAACCATCACTTGTGATTTTTCCGGCAAATAGGCAATATTGGAGGATTTATTTAATATTATCAAACCGGCAAAGCCCGAATCACTGGCTATAACATTGCTGCCGCCACCCAAAACTATAAAAGGAGTCTCGGTTTTTTTAGCAGCTAAAACAGCCTTGACCAAATCATCAATACTATTGGCGATGTAAACAAAATCCGCCGCGCCGCCGACTTGCATGGTGGTGAATTCCCGCATCGGCACATTCTCTCTTAAACCCTTGCCTAAAATCTTCTTTAACTGTTTAATATTATCCATAAAAAGTCTTGATAAATAAAAATTATTTAACTATGATATAGATAGATTATACTATAAATTACTCTTACTGCCTATAATGTGTCTTAAATAAATAATAATCGGAGGTTTTATGAAAACAGAATCAATCACTATTTCCGAAATTTTACCAGTTAGCGAGAAAGAACTTTACAATGCTTGGCTTAATAGCGAAGCCCACAGCAAATTTACCGGCAGTATTGCGAAAATCGAGCCTAAGGTTGGCGGAAAATTTACTGCTTGGGATGAATACATTTCAGGGAAAACCACAGCGCTTGAACCACACAAAAAAATCTCTCAAGACTGGCGCACCACTGAATTCGCCGATTCCGACCCGGACTCAAAATTGGAAGTCATTTTTGAAAAAGTTGATAATGGCACTAAAATCACCTTTCATCACACCAACATTCCAGCAGGACAAAGCGAAAACTATCTTGAAGGCTGGCGTGATTACTATTTCACCCCAATGAAAAAATATTTCAAAAAATAATACGAAAATACATTATGCCAAAAAAATTTGATGCTATACTTGTGCCGGGCGGCGGGATTAGTCAAAACAAGACCCTGCCAAAATGGACAGTTGAAAGATTAAATAAAGCTATAAAATTATTTGGTGGTCAAAGTTTGATAATTACTTTAAGCGCCGGCACCATTCACCACGCTTTCTTGCTAGATTCACGCGGATTTCCTATTTATGAATCAAAATTGGCTGCAAAATATTTATTGGAAAAGAAAGTAATAGCAAAAAATATCCTTACGGAAACGGCCTCGCTAGATACCATTGGCAATGCTTATTTTGCTCGAGTAATTCATGCTGACCCAAAAAGACTAAAAAAACTGGCAATAGTCACTTCCAAATTTCATATGCCCAGAACTAAAAAAATATTTAAATGGATTTTCTCTCTCACACCTAAAATGACAGATTACCAACTAAGTTTTTTTGAAACTCCAAACACTGGATTATCATTAGACCAACTTTCGGCTCGTCAAAAAAGAGAAGCCGGCAGTTTAAAAAAATTGATACCATTAACCAAAAGCATCATTACCATGGCTGACTTTCACGATTGGCTATTTAGCCAGCATGCTGCTTATGCCACTGGCTTAAAGCCTCAAAAAATCAGCAAAAAATTACTGCAAACTTATTAGAAGTTTGATATATTAACAATATAATATTAATTAGCAAAAATTATGGATATAGAAAAAGAATCGCCAATAGAAACTGAGTTGACAGAAATCCTGGAACAGTTCAAGGGATATTTAGATGAGGCGCGCGATGGCGCTGAAAGTGGTGGCGAAATATTTCTAATACTTTTTGATTTATACGAAGAATTAGCAGCTCATGAGCCAGAAATGATGGCAACAATTTCCAAACATCTTAACATTGACCTTTCTAAACTTCAATCGGCCGAAGCTAAAACAATCCAAGGCACAGACGGCACACCAGGAGAAGGCCCAATCGAAGTTAGAATGATTGAGATTAGTAAAAAAGAGGATAGCAGTACTACAAATGACAATAATTTTGATAATAATATTGATAACACTGAAAACGATATCCCGAAAATTTATTTTATAGAATATACATACACTGATAAGAGTACGGTTCACTCAGTAGGGCCATGGAATCCTGAATGGGGAGAACCTCCAACCCCCTACAAATAACGAAATAGAAAAAAATAAACCGGTTGAGTAAAATTTAATTAATAATTTAGGATGTAAACTATGCAAGAACCTAGATTTGAAGATGGCACATCGCCGAAAGAAGACTTATCACAGCCAACCGAAGCAAAAATTACGCACACACCAACGGAATACTATGACATTGCTGAAAATTATCCGGAGCTCAAAGGAAATTGGACAGGTGAAATTATTAATGACAAAGACGGCCCAACTTTGCATATTGTTAAAGAGGGCGGACGTAGACTTACAAAACAAGGTGATGGCGATATTGTTTTCCTTAATATTTCCAAAGAAGGCTGGGAAAAAATCACAGATGTTATTAGTAGTCTTGGCCCAAATGCAAACATAAAAGATGCGAAAAGAGCTATCGTTGAAGCTGATTTTATCACTTGGGATAAACCGTCAACTGGACACTAAAATTAAATTTTAAGGACATTTTTATGACAGAGAAAAAGAGAGTTGGGGCGGGGTTTGGGGTAATTTTAAAGCGTGGCAATTATATATTATTGGGTAAAAGACATCCTGACCCCGACAAAGCTGATTCGGCTTTTCGCAGTTCTGGTGAATGGAGTTTGCCTGGCGGAAAAATGGAATGGGGCGAAACCCTAGAACAAGGCGCCATTCGCGAAGTCAAGGAAGAAACCGGTATTATTATAAAAAATCCCAAAGTTATTTCAGTGCACAATTGCAAAAATAAGCACGCGCATTTTATGACTGTAGGATTAATTGCCACCAAATTCACCGGCCAAGCCCGGGTTATGGAACCGGATGAAATGACCGAATGGCGATGGTTTCCCATAAACAAATTACCAAGCCCACGCTATTTTCCAAGTTTTGAGGTTATCGAAAATTATCAAAAGAAAAAATTTTATATCGCTAGATAAAAAATGGCAGCGATTTCAGTCGCTGCCGGATGTGGAAAGTTCTACTCATTAGATTTTGGCGCGGGAGGCTTGCTGCTTGGGATATCATTACATGCCTCTACTTTGTCGCAAACTTCACACTGACCCCAATCCTTACAGATACACTCTTGTATCCCCATTGTCTTTACGCATTCGTCGCATATAAACAAATTTTCCACCTCCCATTTCTGAAAGTGTCGAATGCTATTCGACTCAATATATTATCATATTTTTGACCTGATGTCAAGAATTAAGCAACTTTTCCCCCACCTTATAAATATCCGTAGCGCCGAGGGTGAGGACAAGGTCGCCTGGTTTGGCGATTTTTTTTAGGCGATTAACGATATCAGCGTAAGTTGGAGCGTATTCAACATCTATCCCTTGTTTTTTAATTGCCTCAGCCAAATCTCGCGAAAAATCCGCCCTCGCCTCTTTCGGCTCACGGCCGGCAATCAAGTAAATATCAGTAATAATCAGTTTGTCTACCCCTTTAAATGCTTTAACAAAATCATTAAATAATAGTTTAGTTCGCGTATACTGGTGCGGCTGAAAAACAACAATCAGCTTTTGGCTTTTGGCTATTGGCTTTTGGCTATTGGCTTTGTCTAATGGCAAATGGCTAATAGCTAATAGCTTTTCACTTGCCGCGGCAATCGTCGCCTTTATCTCAGTCGGATGGTGCCCATAATCATCAATTACAGTGATGCCATTTTTCACACCTTTAATCTCAAATCTGCGACCAGCTCCAGTGTAATTATTTAAAACTTCTTTAATGATCTTATGGTCGATGCCTAGCTCATGGCAAACTCTAGCAGCCAAAGTAGCATCCAATAACATATGCTTGCCAGGAATTTGTAATTGTAATCCTGGCCATGGTTTATTGATACTTACTCTTTTAACCTTGCATTTAGCCGCCTTAGTCAAAGGCATCAGATTTTTGTCTTCCTGCCAGACCACTAAAAGTCCGTTTGGCGGCAGCATTTTAATAAATTTTTTGAAAGCCTGACGGATATCTTTCATCCCGCCGGGATAAGTATCTAAATGCTCTGTATCTAAATTGGTAATCACGGCGATTTTTGGCCGAAAATCCAGCATTGCTCTATCATATTCACAAGCCTCAGCCACAAAATAACCACGCCAACCTCGTAGGTTGGATTTATGGGTTTTCCCTAAACGATAATTTGTTCCCCATTCTTTAACATTTGAGCCAATCAAACAAGTCGGGTCTAAACCGGCTTTTTCCAAAATCAAGGAAATCATGGTGGAAGTGGTAGTTTTGCCATGCATTCCGGCAATGGCAATGCCGATTTTTTCATTCATTAATCTGCCGATCATCTCTGATCTTTTAATAATAGGTATTCCCAGCTTTTTGGCCTCTAATAATTCTTTTTCCGCTGGTGATCCTTGATGAGTAGCTGCTGATGTCACAATCACTCCATCAAGATCTTTTGTGATGTGTTTTGGATCGTGCCCTACAAAAGTTTTTAGCTTTTCGCTATTAGCTTTTAGTTTTTTTAAATCACAACCACTAACTTTATTTCCCATATCAAAAAGTAGAGCCGCTAGTCCGCTCATCGACACTCCGCCGATACCAATAAAATGATATTTCATAATTTTTCTACGAATTACAAATTTATACGAAATTACGAATATAATTCCTTATTATTCTACCATTTTTTCCGCCAAATTAAAAGGTGGGGATTAGCTACCCCACCGACTTATTGTGTCACAACGTTAATAAACCAATCG
>JAMDBS010000065.1:1066-2861 GCA_023487325.1 Patescibacteria group bacterium | reverse complement strand
TAAAATTTTGATAGGCAAATGTCAAAGATCAATAGAAAAATTTAGAGAATTAATTAAGAATAATCCAAAAATTAGAAAACAATTTGAGAGCAAAGCTGCTTTTGATGATACGGCTATTCTTGTTAGAAACAGTGACAAGAAAGGCTATTATAGAGTTTTAGACGGCATGCACCGGTTTATCGGGGCAATATTGAGCAACAAAAAAACTATCCAAATATATCTGCCGATAAATGAAAAAGAATGTCTGCCTGTCTGCGAAGCCCATACTGTTTATGATTTAATCAGAGCCTTTGAAAGAAATACCAATGATAAAGAAGGTGAAAAAGAGCTTTATTACGCCTTAAAGCTTTTGTCTCGAACTTATTCAAATGTTAAAGGTTTGCTTTCTCGTCGCTTCAACAAAAACTATGTGCACAATGAAGACGTGCAAAAAATAATCCAAAAAATTATTAGGAATTAATAATTCAGAAAAACAATTTATTTTTTAGCTCTACGAAACTTTTTGAAAATTAGTACTATCATATAGATCACGATCGCCAAAGGAATGGCGTAAAGCAGTAAGGACTCAACTACTAACCAAAAACCAGGGATGTGAGGAGAATACAGATCTCTATTTTCCGGCGTATCGTTAATGCCTAAATTCTTAAAAAAGGTTTTGTAATAATAATCCTCGCCGGCATAGCCCACGCCTTCGCCAAAACCAACTCCGGCAATATCTTGACCGTCACGTTTTCCAGTAATTATCACTCCGCCCTCACGAAATTCAGCAGAACTTTTTGTTTGAAATAATTGTCCATCAACTGTCGGCGTCATAGTAAAGTTTAAGTTTTTTGATGGAAAATCCAATACCCAGCCATTGGGAAACCAGGCGCCTGAAGCAGGGCTTTTAACCCATTTATTGATAGTTAATTTACCGTTAAGATCTTCCGCTGAACCATCGGTATTGATATATTTTCCATAAGCATCACGAGTGACATCGCCAGGCGGATTTTCACCAAGATTATTAAGATCTTTAGATTGCACTGAATGCATAGAAGAAATCGTCACTCCCGTATTGTCGTCAAATTGCGCTTCCACCCAATCCCAGCCCCAAGCTTGAGGAGTTTGACCTTTATACCAATTTAAAATATTCGATAAAGCTCGAATAAAAATATTATCAGCATAACCTGCAGGCATGATGCCAGCTGTCCATTGGTTGTCCATCCACATTTTGCCGGATAAATCCCGCGTATCATCACCAAGACTGACCGTGCCGGTAGTTTTAATGTTGGGAAAAGAATAATACCAAGTGCCTAAATTATACATTGACGGCGCTTGTCCATTTTTTCCTTCCAACAAAACCGGATTGGCTTTTTCCAAAGTTAAATCAATATTGAGATTTTGCTCTGGATCACTGACTTGGATCTTCATAGGAAATAATTCGTTTGGTTGTTGGCTCTGGGCAATGTTTTTACCAACTTGCACTGAAAAAGGATTGGCAGAAAATTTCACCATTCCCGTGGTAGCGGCAATAGTAGGATTTGATCCTTGAACATGGATGCCTTTGTCAGCCAAGCTTAAACCCAATTGCACTTCTACGATTTGATTGTTAGCCTCGGTCAAACCTATCTTATTGGCAATGTCTAATGGGTACATGGAACGATGGAAAAAATTCACCAAAATATCTACAGGATTGCCGTTTTGGTCGGTGAAATTGCCGGCGAAAAAATACCAGCCGGCTTGATAATCTAAATGCGCATCGTAGTCAGCAGGAAAAGTCAGCTCCTTAATATTGTTCAGGCCAGCAACGAGCTTG
>JAMDBS010000065.1:0-1011 GCA_023487325.1 Patescibacteria group bacterium | reverse complement strand
AGTTGAGTCCTTACTGCTTTACGCCGGGAATATTATAAACTTGAGTAGGCGAAAGACCTTTTTGAGAAATCTTGATTAAATCGCTATATCTTTCTGGATAACGCTTGACGAAAGGCAGGAATGAAGTGCCGACATCATTTATCATATCCGCAGTATTTCTGCCTAAACCTTCTGGTTTATTGACCATTAGCTCAAGGTTTTTTTGGACTTCGCTGGGCAAGTCTTTGGCAATATTGCAATCAGACTTTAGCCACATAGCGTTGCAAAGATCTGACTTAGATCCTTGATCAAGCTCGTTGCTGGCCACGTTCATGCTAATTTCTTGTCTTTGGTGGGTAAGACTATAAGTTAGAATTCCTGCGCCTGCCAAGAGCACCAAAAAGCTAATTAACAAATTCCTTTTAAGATTTTTCATAATTCTCCCCATTATTTATTTTAATCTAATCTAGCAAATTACGGTCGCAATGTAAATAGACGGGTTTAAATTTTTTAGTATAATTAGTATAATATGTGTAGAAAGGATCATATGAAAGAAATAATTGAATTTGAAGATTTTGAAAAGTTGGACATTAGAATTGGAAAAATTACAGAGGTGAAAAAAGTAGCTGATGCCGATAAGCTGTTAAAAATCCAAATGGATTTTGGCGGGGAAACAAAGCAAATCGTTTCATCGATTGCTCAAGATGTCGAAGATATTGATTCATTGGTCGGCAAAGAAATGCCGGTTTTATTAAATTTAGAGCCGAGAAAATTTCGAGGCGAAGAAAGCCAAGGCATGATTTTAATGGCCGTTTCCGACAATGAGCCAATTTTTCTTTTACCCGAATCTGACATCCCACCCGGCGCAGAAGTTAGATAGAAATATTATTTGCATATTTATTCTATTGTAGTAGAATTTAATTGATTTGATAGAAATTTAAAAAGGAAGAGGGTGGAGCCATGACTTTCGTAAAACGACTGGAAAAAAATTTCCAAAAGTTTATAAAATACACACCTAAGACTATTGCAGTC
>JAMDBS010000125.1 GCA_023487325.1 Patescibacteria group bacterium | reverse complement strand
GCAAGTTAATTTGGAGGAAGGAATTAAAAGAACAGTGGAATGGTTTAAACAAAGATAATTTAAAATAAATAAATTTATGGATCAAAAATATCTTGACCAGAAAATCAGAAAAATTCCTAATTTTCCCAAAGCGGGTATTTTATTTTATGATGTAACTACTTTGTTTGAAGATGGAACGGTTTTTAAAGAAATGATTGATGCGCTTTGTCAGTCTTATACCGGTATTAAGGTGGATAAGGTTGTCGGCATTGATGCCAGAGGATTTTTATTGGCTTCAACTATGGCTTATAAATTAGGTGCCGGAATTTCGGTGGTCAGGAAAAAAGGCAAGTTGCCATACAAAACGCGAATTGCTACTTACGAAAAAGAGTACGGCCCCGATACAGTGGAGATGCACGAAGATACAATTAAGCCCGGAGAAAATGTGGTGATTGTCGATGACTTGTTAGCTACCGGCGGCACGATGATGGCGGCGGTTGATTTAGTTGAGCAGATGGGCGGAAAAATTTTAGGAATTGATTTTATTATTAATTTGTCATTTTTACCAGGTTTAAAAAAGTTGCAGGAGCGTCAATATCCAGTCCATTATCTTATTGACTATGACAATGAAGACGTTAAATAATAAAAATATGACAGAACAAAAAATTAAAATTGGTATTATCGGCGGCTCGGGTCTAGACGATCCAAAAATTTTAGATAATTTTTCCGAAGTTGAATTTGATACACCTTTCGGTAAACCTTCATCACCATTAACTTGTGGTCAGATTGCCAGTGTTGAGGTGGCGATTTTGGCGCGTCATGGTAAGGACCATTCAATTATGCCGACCAAGGTGCCGTTTCGTGCCAATATTTGGGCACTTAAAGAAATCGGTTGTACACACATTTTAGCCACTACTGCCTGCGGGTCATTGCGAGAAGAAATAAAGCCTGGTGATTTAATTTTCATTGATCAATTTATAGATAATACCAAGCATCGTTTGCTTACATTTTATGAGGATAAGGTAATTCATACGTCGATGTCAGAACCATTTTGTAAAGAATTGCGAGAGTTATTAATTAAAGCAGCAAAAGAATTAAAAGTTTCTTATCATCCCAGAGGTACAATGATTACGATTGAAGGGCCGCGGTTTTCCACTAAAGCCGAGTCGTATATGTTCAGAAATTGGGGCGCAGACGTGATTAATATGTCTACGGTCCCAGAGGTAATTTTAGCCCGTGAGTTGGGGATTTGCTATCAGTCAATTGCCATGTCGACTGATTATGATTGCTGGAAAGATGATGAAGAGCCGGTGACTTGGGAGATGGTAATGGCACGAATGAGTCAGAATGCTGATAACGTCAAAAAAATATTAATTAAGGTTATACCTGAAGTTAGTTTCATTAGTTGTAGTTGTCGAGGAACTAACCTGTAATTTAAGACATAATACCATGAATAATAAAACAAAAATTTTAGTCTCGGGCTCGGTGGCTTATGACCAAATTATGAATTTTGCCGGCCGATTTAAAGATAATATTTTACCGGAAAAAATTCATATTTTAAATGTCTCATTTTTTATTCATCAGCTAAAAGAAAGTTTTGGCGGCACGGCTGGCAATATTGCTTATAACCTAGCTTTATTAGGGGAGAAGCCGACGCTACTGGCCAATGTTGGAAAGGACTTTTTGCCGTATAATAAATGGTTGAAGAAAAATAGAATAGATCAGTCTCGATTAAAAATTGATAAAAACGAAAAAACGCCGGTGGCCTATATTATTACCGACAAAGACGATAATCAAATTTCTGGTTTTTATCCTGGTGCGATTAAAAAGCCTTATCAGTTAAATCAAAAAATTTTTAATCAAGGTTGTTTGGCCATAATCGCGCCGGATAACCCAGTCAATTATTTAAATCTATCAAAAATTTATCGGCAAAAAAAAGTGCCTTATATATTTGACCCGGGTCAGCAGATGGCCAGTCTTTCCGGGGCGGACTTGAAAAGATCCGTTAGTGGGGCAAATGTATTTATTTCTAATGATTATGAATTAAGTCTGGCGTTAAAAAAGATGAATTGGAAAATAGAAAAATTACAAAAAGAAGTCGAAATTCTGGTTACAACGCTAGGTAGTAAGGGGTCTATAATTTATCATCGCGGCAGAAAAATAAATATTCCATCAGCAAAACCAAAAAATACTTCTGATCCGACGGGCGCAGGTGATGCTTATCGTGCGGGTTTGATAAAAGGCATAATTTCCGGTTGGCCGCTTGAAAAGACTGGAAGGCTGGCAAGTTTGGTGGCAGTTTATACAGTAGAAAAATACGGCACGCAGACGCACCACTTTACTTGGACTGAATTACAAAAAAGGTATCGACAAAATTTTGGTGAAAAGATATAATTATACAATAATAATTAGATTGAAAATAAATGAAGTACGATGTAAAAAATATCAAACTTGCCGCCGAAGGCAAGAAAAGAATCGAATGGGCAGAAAAAGATATGCCAGTTTTAGGCGAAATCAAAAAACGATTTTCTCAAACTAAACCACTCAAGGGTTTAAAAGTTTCGGCCTGTCTGCATGTTACTTGTGAAACAGCTAATTTAGTCAGGACTTTAAAGGCAGGTGGGGCGGATGTATTACTTTGTGCTTCTAATCCGCTTTCTACTCAAGATGATGTGGCTGCGGCTTTAGCTAAGGAATATGGGATCAAGACTTTTGCCCGTTGTGGTGAGGATCGTAAAACCTATTATCGTCATTTAGAAGCGGCTATTAAACACCAACCGGAAGTGACTATGGATGATGGGGCTGATCTATTATCATTACTTCACACTAAATATCAAAAGCAAGTTTCAAAAGTAAAAGGTTCAATGGAAGAAACTACTACGGGCGTAATCAGATTAAA
>JAMDBS010000042.1 GCA_023487325.1 Patescibacteria group bacterium | reverse complement strand
AAACTGTTTTAATTTATCCTTACCAATTACATCATCTTTCAAAACAATTTGAATTTTACCTGTATTGTCTAAAATGTGGCAAAAACATATTTTGCCCATCTCTCTAATTATCACTAAACGGCCGGCAGTTTTTATATTACTATCTAAATTCATTACTAAAGCCTCAGCAACTGTCTGTTCCTTAGAAAAACGGTCAGGGTAAGGGTTAACCCCATCTTGCCTAATCTTTGTCAATTTAGCTAATCTAATTTTATACTCATCGTTTAGATCTTGGAGCATATTTTTCATTAAAATTATATTATTTATTTTACTAAAAATACTTGTTTTAGTCAAAAGTTATAATGGATACTAAAAAGGGCTAACTGTATTCGGTTAGCCTGGATTAATTATTGTTCTGGGGTAAGAGGATTACCCAAAATTGGTTCAATAAAATTATTGAAAATACCGATCGAAACAAATCTTAAATGATATATATTGATACTAAAAAATTATACTATCTCTAATATCTCACACTCCATGTCGCCCTTAGGAATAGAGACTAAAACCTTCTCGCCAGCCCTTTTGCCTAAAAAAGCGCGGCCCATAGGTGATTCATTAGAGATCAACCCTTTGGCTGGATTTGATTCGTTTGAACCAGTGATTGTGTATTGATATTCTTTATCGCCACAACGAATCTTAACGCTAGACCCTACCGTCACCCACTCTTTATTATCATGACTTTCATCAATAATTTGAGCCTTACGCAACATATTTTCAATCTCCTCAATTCGTCCGACAATAAAACCTTGCTCTTCCTTAGCATCTTGATATTCGGCATTCTCGGATAAGTCACCTAATTCTTTGGCCCTAGCAATACGTTCAATTACTTCCGGCAATTTATTACTTTTTAGATCATCGTGTTCTTTTTTTAACTTCTCCAAGCCTTCTTTGGTAAGATAATGGGTGGTCATATTTCTTTTTTAAAACATACCATCTGTTAACCGATAAGAAGTATAGATGATATGGAGGTTGTTAATAAAAATAATCTTTTAAAAATCCTTTACGGCGGGTTGATTGGCCATTAAAGGAATTAAGCATTAAAAATAAGTTTACTGTTATCTAACTATAATGTCAAGGGGGGTGATATTTTTCTTTATATAAACGCCCTTTACCTAAGGCTTTATCGGCTCTGATTTATTACTAACAATATTCTTTTTAGCCCACCAATCAATAATGTCACGTACTACCGGCACCGCCAAACGGCTTCCTTCTTCTCCCTCTTCAACCAATACCGTAACAACGATTTCCGGCTTCTCATAAGGCGCAAATGCGGTTACCCAGGCATGAGGGTGTTTGGTACTAATCCACTCAGCAGTGCCAGTTTTGGCAGCCACAGACACAGGTAGAGATGCCAGTCCCCGGGAGCTACCTACTAAAACACCTTGACGTAGTCCCTGATTAACTACATCAATATTTTTTTTATCAATAAAATTTTCTTTAATAATTTCTGGTCTAACCTGGTCTGAAACTTCACCATCCGATGTTGCCTTGAGTAAATGCGGCCGGAATAACGTTCCACCATTAGCAAAAACACTCGTCCATGTCGCAACCTGCAATGGTGTAACTAATATATCACCTTGACCAATTGACATATGATAAGTATCACCAATATACCATTGTTCATTTTTAGTATTACTTTTCCATGTTGAGTCAGGAATTAATCCAGAGGCCTCGTTGGGTAAATCAATACCGAGCTCTTTATTTAAACCAAATAGTTCGGCGTATTTTTTTATTCGATCCGCTCCTAACCCATTAAACTTATCATCACCGCCGCCAATTAAATAAAAAAATGTGTTAACCGACTCGGCTAACGCTTTAATCACGTTAGTCCAGCCATGGCCGCCAGCCTTCCAATCTGGAAAAAACCATTTACCATAGTAAATACCCCCAACACTGTTAAAGCCAGTCTGTGAGTTAATAATCTTTTCTTGCAACGCAGCGCCGGCCATAATTAATTTAAAGGTTGAGCCAGAAGGATACTCACCAGCAATCGAACGATTAAACAATGGACGATCCTGGTTATTAATTAATTTACTTAATTCTTCACCGCTAATGCCAGAAGCAAAAAGATTATTGTCAAATGCTGGCAAACTAACCAAAGCTAAAACTTCACCATTACGCGGATCCAAAATAACCACGGAACCTCTTTTTTTATTTGCTGATTTCAAAACTTTATTTAGAGCCTCTTCGGCGACTTTTTGTAAATCCAAATCAAGGCTTAAAATTAAATTTTTTCCAGCTTCCGGTTTTTGTATAGCCAAAATATTTTTAGTCTGACCAAAGGCATCAACCTCAACATACTCTTCGCCTTTTTTACCCTTTAACATATCTTCATAGTTTAACTCCAGCCCAGCCTTACCAATATAGTCATCTAAAGAATAGCCAGCTTCAAGGTACTTGTCTAGATTATCTTGATTAAGTCTACCTAAATATCCCATCACATGAGAAAGTGATAATGTGGTGGTAGCCGAAAGATACTGCCTGGCACTGTCAGTCTTCAAAACAACACCAGGGTAATTATAGCTTTGGATGGTGGTTAAAATTGCTTGATCAAAGTCCAAATTATCCTTAATAATTATCGGCTGATAAGAATAAAATGGCTGGCTCTTAATTAACTGCCGGATCTCCTCTTCTGTCTTACCGGATAAAGATGATAGTTTATTTATAATATTACTTAACTCATCTTCTTTTTTGGGTAAGTCGACCGGGATAACGGCCAAAGAAAAACTTGGTATATTTTTAACCAATTGATTAAAATTACGGTCATACATTACTCCGCGAGCAGCTTTAATTTCCCTAATTCGGACGCGATTGCCTTCAGCAATCGCCTTAAAATCATTGCCCTCTCA
>JAMDBS010000063.1 GCA_023487325.1 Patescibacteria group bacterium | reverse complement strand
CATGAACTCCGGTATTGGCACCGAACACATATTACTGGCCCTGACCACTTCAGCCGGCAATATTTGCTATGATGTGTTAAAAGAAAACGCCATCAATCTTGATCAAGTCAAGATGATTTTATCTTTAAACAACATTCGCACCAATCTCAATAATGGGCTCTCTCAAGAATTAAAAGATGCTTTAAAAATTGCTACCAAGAAAGCTGCTGAGCTAAGGCATCAATCCATAGAAGCCGAGCATATTTTATGGGCTATTTTATCAAACCGCAATTTTCGGGCCTATCAAATTATCGAACGCATTGGCGTTAACCCTCAGGATATCAAAGATCAACTCAATGATCTTTTAATCAACTCTAATCCCATTTTAGATAAACTGATTGAAAAAAATTTGGAGATGCTTAATTTTGGACCACAGAATTTTTCTAGGGATGGGGGATTGATGAATTTTCAAAACCTAGCCAATCCAAATTCTAAGAAAAATGATAGTGACACTCCTTATCTTGATCAATATGGCTTAGATCTAACCAAAAAAGCAGCTGAAAAAAAACTTGACCCCGTGATTGGTAGAACTAATGAAATTAATAGAACTGTTCAAATCCTCTCACGCCGCACTAAGAATAACCCCGTTCTAGTTGGGGAACCGGGTGTCGGCAAAACCGCCATTGTCGAAGGCCTAGCCAATAAAATTGTTGCTCATCAAGTGCCTCAGGGGCTTCTAAACAAACGAATTATTAGTCTAGACTTAAGCCAAACAGTTGCTGGAGCTATGTATCGCGGACAATTTGAAGATAGACTTAAAAAAATTATCACAGAAGTGACTAAAAACAAAAATATCATATTATTTATTGACGAAGTCCATATGATTGTAGGAGCGGGTTCGGCCGAAGGTTCCATGGACGCAGCCAATATTTTG
Organism: Patescibacteria group bacterium; assembly: GCA_023487325.1. The sequence goes on along the minus strand of JAMDBS010000063.1, from coordinate 1,976 downwards.
AAGCCGGCTTTGGCTAGAGGAGATCTAAGATTAATCGGGGCCACAACTATTGAAGAATATAGAAAACATATTGAGAAAGACACTGCCTTGGAACGACGTCTACAAATAGTCAAAGTCAATGAACCGTCAGCCCAAGACACTATCAAGATTTTGCAAGGCATTAAGAATAAATATGAACAATATCATCAGGTTAAAATTACTGCCGAAGCAATTAATAGCGCTGTGGAACTAGCCTCTAGATATATCGCTGACAGATTTTTGCCCGACAAAGCTATTGACTTAATCGATGAAGCAGCCGCTGCCAAACAAATTAACCGCCAACTCAAGCCCGATGGGAAGTCAGCAGAAATTGGCAATGAGCTAAAAAGAACCATTGATTTAAAAGAAAAAGCCATTGAAAAACAAAATTTTTCTTTGGCCGCAGAATTAAAAACCAAAGAAATAAAATTACAAAAATCTTTAGATAAAGTCTCTAAAATATCACCTCAATCCTATGAGGAAATCAATCATTTAGACATTGCCAAAGTTGTCTCCGATTGGACATCCATTCCATTGGAAAACCTAGTACAAAAAGACAATAGCCGTTTTCTGATGCTCGAGAAAATTCTCAAAACTAAAATTATTGGTCAAGACGAAGCAATTACCAATCTTGCCCAAGCCATTAAGCGGGCAAAATCAGGCATTGCCAACCCTCAAAGACCATTAGGCACTTTTATCTTTTTAGGACCTACCGGCGTAGGCAAAACCGAATTAGCCAAAGTGCTTGCCCGCGAAGTATTCTCCAACCCTAATGCTTTAGTAAAAATTGATATGAGTGAATTTATGGAAAAACACAATGTTTCCAGACTGCTGGGCGCACCTCCAGGCTATGTCGGCTTTGAAGAAGCGGGTAAACTTACCGAAGCTGTTAGGCGCAATCCCTATTGCGTGGTAGTATTTGATGAAATCGAAAAAGCCCATCCGGAGATATTTAATATTCTTTTGCAAATTTTAGAAGATGGCCATCTAACTGACGCCAAAGGCAAAAAAGTTAATTTTCGCAACACTATCATCATCATGACCTCCAATATCGGTTTGGGGTATCTTAATCAACAGGCAGAAATCGGTTTTCGGCCAACAGCATCTAGCAAGGACAAAAATTATAATAAAGACCCCAAAATGAAAAAAATGGTCCTTGATGAACTTAAAAAACAATTTAGGCCGGAGCTCTTGAATAGGATTGATAAAATTATTGTTTTCAATCCTTTAAGCAAACAGTCCATCGAGAAGATAACTGCTTTGCAACTTGAAGAACTGAAGACAAGACTAGCCAAACAAGGAATTATGATTAGTTTTGACGGGAAGATTACTGATTATATTGCCAAGAATGGTTATGATCCCAAATTAGGCGCCAGGCCCATTAGACGTCTAATTTCCGATATGCTAGAAAATGAAATTTCAGATTATATTTTGTCAGAACAAATAGATAAAAAATCTATTTTGAAAATTAGTCTAGTCAATGATAGAATAAGTATATCTGTGCCTAAAAACAAATCTTCTAAAAAAAATCTGGCAGCGAAAATTAAGCAAGGATAAAATGACTATCAATGATTTGCTAAATAAAACCAGTACATATTGCAATAAAGATGAGCAGAGTTTGATAAAAAATGCTTATTTATTTGCTGATAAAATTCATCGCAATGTCAAGCGTGGGACTGGAGAAGAATATATTAAGCATCCCTTGGAAGCAGCCCTCTGGTTGGCCAAAAATCATTTAGGACCCAAGACCATTGCGGCGGCATTGCTTCACGATACCTTGGAAGATGGTCCAGCCAATGTCGGCCAAGAAATCAAAAAAATATTTGGCAGCGAAGTTTATGAATTGGTTGAAGGAGTAAGCAATGGTCTTGGGTCCTAAATGATTTTTGGCCAACCAGAGGGCTGCTTCCAAGGGATGCTTAATATATTCTTCTCCAGTCCCACGCTTGACATTGCGT
>JAMDBS010000162.1 GCA_023487325.1 Patescibacteria group bacterium | reverse complement strand
GTAATGAATTAAAAAAAGTAATAGCGGTGCTACTAGCTAGTGCTACCGGGTACGAACCCAGACTCGATGGTGACGCGCTTCGAAGCTCTTTTGCCATGGTTTTAAGCACTCGCCTCGCGTCTGTTTGAGCGCTTAAGTTTTTTTGAGCATTTGAATTAAAAGAAAAAATACTATTGCCAAAATTAAATACGGCCAAAAATATTGCTGTCGCTATCGCAATTACAATAATTATTTCAACTAGGCTGAATCCCCTTTTAGGGTTTTGAAAATTGAAAATTGAAAATTGAAAATTATTCATTATGGTGATAATAATACATTTTGATTTTGCCAATTTGAATTTATATTAATCGGTACAGTTTGAGTAGAAAAACCAGTAGCCGATACATCCAGATTATAAGCGCCCATCTCTAAATTTGAAAATAGAGCCTGCCCTGGTGGAATACAAGAAGAAGAAAAGGAAATAGCAAAATCAGAAATATTTGGGGTAAAACCGGAATTGCTAGTTCTTAAATATATTTTGTATCTTATGTATCTATCTCCATTGTGAATAAGATTAATATTATTGTCAGTAATTGTGTAGAAAGTTGCGCTAGTTCCATCTGGGCCTTTAAAGCTCCAGGTAGTGGTGGCAGTATTTTCAAGAGCAGTGGCTATTTGAAATCTGACCGAATCCACTCCGGTCTCAACGGGTTGATCGGTCGGAGAAATATCAACCCGACTCCAATTTGAAGATGTGCCCGTATCAAATATTGATGACACAAGCTCTCCCGAAGCGACATAAGCGCCCAGCGAATTTGTAAGTTTTAGTTCTCCTGTCGGATTATTAGCATCAATATTACCATCTGAAGAAAAATACCGAGTGGTATCTACAAAATTTGTTTGCCCCGCTCCTCCCTGCCAATCAGATTGGATCAAAAATCCTTTATTTGTTATCAAAGTTTGATTATATAAGCCTCCAGAAAGGGTGACTGTCGCGCCAGAGATAGGAAGATTGGTGGAAGACTCCTTAACATTAACCAAAAGCAGCGCCGGAGTTGTGCTGGTCATTATTAAATCTATATTTTGTCCCGAGTCCGGAAGAATCGATATGGGAGATATTGGATTTGTACCGGCCAGATAAAATCCACCAGATGCTGAAAAAGAAAATACATCCCATTCAACATCGGCAATACCTTTATACCCATTTGAATCAGTATTAAAATTCCCAACCCATTTATAAACATCCGGAGAAGCGCCGATGAGTTTAGCGCCTTTTATTTCAAAAGGCACATTTGCAACCGACGCGCATCGGTCTGTGATCGTACGCAACGAAATATCACTGGTTCGATCAATAATAAAAGAAATCTGGGTAAGTTGTTGCAAAATAACGGAAGCATCAGGTTTTAACGGATTGGGATTCTCAACTGTTGAAGTATAAGTTTTATCAGTGGTAAAACCGTTCTTAGTCGTTGTAATTTTGTAAGAATTTGACGCAGGCGGGACATCCACAATGGCCAAGAGTCCTTCATTGTTGGTAGTTTCATTTATATTTATACCCAATGTTGAGTTTTCCACATAAACACTTGCTTGAGGCACCGGATTGCCATTTGCGTCAAACACCCTTATGAATAAAGCGCCATTGGTTGAAGCAGTCTCCAAATTTTTTGGGGCAATGTTTGAAGTCGCATTAAAATCAATCGGTTTTTTACAGGAACTGCAAGATACACCTATTTGAACCATTTTGTAATCAGCGGGTGAAAGATCATTGGGCGAACCGCCGATAGTGCCGTCAAAAGGGTCGTCAATATTTCTAATTGTTCTGATTATGCTGAAATTTCTGCCATCAATAACTATCGTTGAGGTGGCAACCAAAACTCCGTCAGGAATACCTCCTTGCAATCCGACATTGGCATAAGAGAGGTTGCGAACAAGCTCAAATTCACTATTTATTAAATTTATAGCGGCCACCTTATCGCGCGAAGCTGATATGAGCGAAATCACAGACATAAATCCTTGATAAATAGATACCGATACAATAGCAAATATGGCTGCGGCAAAAATAGCTTCAATCAAAGAAAATCCTCTATTAGTTTTCAATTTATAATTTTCACTTTTCATATTTTTCTCCCCTCTCCTGCATTTAGGAGGGGGGCTGGGGGGTGAGATTTTTTATTGTATCGCATCAACCAGAGAATAAGTCGGAAGCATCATGGCGATAGCGAAGATACCAACAACAATACCGATGAGAATCATGAGGAATGGTTCGATAATGGTCGATAGGTCTTTGGTTTTTTGATCAGTCTCATTTTCATAATAGGCGGCGATATTGTTGAGCATCTCGGTTATTTTACCCGTTTCCTCTCCCACCGAGAGCATTTCACTGACAAAGACCGGATAAAGATTGCCATTGGCATTTGAAAGTGAGACCGACAAAAGCTCGCCAGTTTCAACTTTTTTTGCCGCGCTATTTAACAGATCACTAAAATAATGATTCTGTAGAACATTGCTAGCTATACCTATAGCTGAAACAATATCTACACCCGAAGAGATGAGCGAGGAAAGAGTCCTTGCGGTTCTGGCCGCATTTACTTCTTTAGACATATTTTTAATCATTGGCATATGTAAAGTAACAAAATCCAATGTATTTTTACCTTTTTTGGTTTTAAGAGCGTAAACAAAGCCGGCTACAAGAGCAATGAGTGCCCCCACGGTCAATAACAAATTAGCAATAAGAAAATCGCTGATAGCGATGATCACTCTGGTCGGTAGTGGCAAATTTATATTTAAACCTTTAAAAGTTTCGGTTAAGGTCGGTACCATATAAACCATCATCACAATACCGATCACCACCATGACCGAAACGATAACTGTCGGGTAAATCATTGCTCCTTTTATTTTTTTAGAAAGCGCGTATGACTTTTCC
>JAMDBS010000126.1 GCA_023487325.1 Patescibacteria group bacterium | reverse complement strand
GCTAACATAATTTTTCTGGCTTACGACAGCAACTGGTTTAAAGCTTTGTTAAAATTAGTTTCCGGTGCTATCAGCTTTTGGGCAATTTACATGCTCTACAAGATTCTCCCCTTTGATTTTGGCAATGCGGCCTATAATAATTTGGCAAAGTATTTTTTGTTTTTTTGCCTAATCGCCACTGCTATTGGCGTGACAGTAGAATTTTTTAGCTTAATTTTCGCAACCAATAAAAAGAGATAAAAATTTCGGGAGGGAAATGAAAAAGTTTACTGTGGTGACAATTGCCGTAATTGCGACTCTGGGATTTTTAAGTCTGGCTGGCTGCCAAAAAAACCAAAATACGCAAGAAGATAATTCTTCTCAAAAAAAGGTAGAAATACAAGTTGGCGAAGGAATCATCAAGTTTAATGATCCTTATACCAATATCACTACCAGTTTAGATTTTGATGGCAAACAAGCTCAGGTTAAATATGGCGCTAACACGGCAGACTACACCATCAAAGACGTTTTGCAACCATTTAACATTGACAACGTTAGTGGCTTGGAATATCCATTTCTAATGGAAGCGGATTATTCCGATGGCAAGAAAGTGGAGTATTTGGTGATTGCTCATACGGACGGCGATCATTTAGTTGCCGTTGACCAAGTTGCTGTCGGCCACCCTTCTAGGATAGACGAAATCCATCCATATAATAATCGTGAGATTGTGGTAGAGTGTTATATCGGTGTCGGCGCGGACAAAGAAATGGTTAATTTGGACTACACTTTTAGTAATGATAAAATTGTTCCGGGCAAAGATAATATTGATATTAACTCTGCCAATCCTGCACCCAAAGAAACTCCCAAACCTTCATCAACTTCTACTGCCGCTAGTTCACCCAAGGCTACAACAACTACCCAAAAAGTTGCCAACAAAGGCAAGGTGGCGCTGACTTTTGATGATGGTCCCGGGAGATATACCACTGGCATGTTGAATACCTTAAAAGACAAGGGCGTCAAAGCAACTTTCTATGTTATTGGCGAAAATGCCGAGAGCAAACCGGAAGTGGTAGCCAGGGAATTTAATGAAGGCAATGAAGTCGGCAATCACACTTACACCCATCCTGATTTGAAAAAACTTACTGCAGATGCGCAATCAGATGAAATTGGTAAAAACAACAAAACTATTAAAAACATCATTCCCACTCTCATTCCTATCTGGTTTAGGCCTCCATACGGCAATTATAATGACGACACTTTAAATATTTTGCCTAAATTGGGATTAAACAAAGTTCTCTGGACAGTAGACACGCGTGATTGGTCAGGTAAAAGCGCTGACGATATTACTAGCGCCGCTTTGGATGGTGCCAAGGACGGCGCCATAATTTTAATGCATGATGGTGTAGCCAACTCTGTAGAAACCGCCAAGGCTTTACCAAATATTATCGATGGTCTGCGCAATCGTGGCTATCAGATGGTCACTGTCACAGAACTCAATAAAAAGTAATGGGGTATTATTGATTTTTGCTATAATTATTATGTCTAAACTAAAAAGACTAAAACAGCCCGCCATAGCGGGCTGTTTCTTAATAAAAGAAAACCACCAGCGTTAGCTGGTGTGTTCGTTTTATAGCGAAGCTAGTGTATTATAAAAATCACCAACCCTGGTAGAAAAGGAGGTGATTTTTTAGTTATGAAACGTTACATTAAAACTTTATCACATTGTTTCTATGAATGTAAATACCACATAGTTTTCACACCCAAGTATCGCGGTAGAATCTTTCAAAATGATTATGTAAAATCTGAACTCAATCGTATCATTCGTTTAGTCTGCAAGTGGAAGGGTTTTGAAGTCATGGAATTAAATATCCAAGAGGACCATCTGCACCTTTGTCTCATCATCTCACCCAAACATTCCATCTCTTATGCCATGGCTATCATCAAAGGTAAAACTTCAGCTTGGATCAAGAAAGGTCACAAGAAAATCAAAGGTCTTTGTGACAAGGGCAGTCTCTGGGCACGAGGCTACTTTGTCTCCACCATTGGTATTGATGAACTAATTATTCGTAGATATGTCAAATACCAAAGCCAGCATAACCAAAAGAACCTACCCTCCCTCTTTGACCAAATGTTCAAAGATGCACCATACTAACTGCGGGCATTCGCCCGCAATACAAAAGCCACCAGCCCTAAGGCTGGTGGTAGTTTACTATATGATTCGTAAAAATTATTTCAAATAGTCTTTTAATTTACCGGAGTCTTCGTGTTTACGAAGTTTTTGCAGGGCTTTGGCCTCAATCTGGCGAATACGTTCGCGGGTGACCCCGAATTCCTTACCAACTTCTTCCAAAGTATGAGTGCGACCGTCGTCAAGGCCAAAACGCATGCGTAAAATTTTCTGTTCTCGAGGCGCCAAAGATTGTAAAAATTCTACCACATGACCTTTTAATAGTTGATAAATTGCCGACTCGTTGGGAGTAATACTCTCTTTATCTTCAATAAAATCACCCAATTTTGAATCTTCTTCTTCGCCAACCGGCGCTTCCAAAGAAACTGTTTCTTGTGAAATTTTTAGAATATGCTCAACTTTTTCCACCGGCAGGTCCATCTCCTCTGCAATTTCTTCCGGCAATGGCGCTCGTCCCAAATCTTGAACTAATTGTCTCTGAACTCGGATGAGTTTATTAATCATTTCTACCATATGCACCGGAATTCTAATGGTGCGAGCTTGGTCGGCAATGGCGCGGGTAATGGCTTGGCGAATCCACCAGGTGGCGTAGGTAGAGAATTTGTAACCTTTGCGAAAATTTCACAAGAAACAGTTTCTTTGGAAGCGCCGGTTGGCGAAGAAGAAGATTCAAAATTGGGTGATTTTATTGAAGATAAAGAGAGTATTACTCCCAACGAGTCGGCAATTTATCAACTATTA
>JAMDBS010000006.1 GCA_023487325.1 Patescibacteria group bacterium | reverse complement strand
CTGGTATTGCTATTTGGACGGATTGGAAGCCAATAATCTTCATCTTGTGCTGGCGGCATCCATCTTTCTTCGACTTGATTGAATTCCAACAGTCAAAGGAAGGCCCGGATTATCAAGCTTTGACTCGTGGGCCTGTCATGGGACAAAATGATACAGAATTAATTCAAACCACTGCAATCCGTTTTGCACCAAGTCAAATTATTCATTTTAGAATTGGTGATGATAGAAAAACATTTTTCCCTTATGGTCAAAGCTTATTGGAACCTGCACGTGGGCCTGCTCATAGTTTAAGACTGATGGAAGATGCCATGATCGTCTATAGATTGGTCAGAGCACCAGAACGTCGTGTTTTCTATGTCGATGTTGGTCAATTGCCGCCATTTAAAGCTGATGCATTCATGGAAAGACTCAAAGATCAATTCAGGAAACGCAAAGTTACAAGTAATACTGGAACCCCCGGAGCAAACCAAGTCGAAGAAAGATGGATGCCGCCAGCACAAGATGAAGATTATTGGCTTCCAATCCGTCCAAATAGCAATACCAGAATCGAAACCCTTCCGGGAGCAGAAAATCTTGGCGAAATTGATGATGCCGTTTATTTCCGCAATAAACTGCTCACTGCACTCAATTTTCCAAAGAACTATTTCAACAATGAAGATGCCAACGCAACAAGAATAACACTCTCTGCACAAGATGTCAAGTTCGCGAGGATGATTGAACGCTTACAATCCGCTTTTGAAGATGGATTGCTGGAAATCGCCGAACGACACCTTCAGCTAAGAGGATTCCCTGAAGATTCTTACCAAGATTTAAAAATAAAAATGACGCCTCCATCAGATTGGAGAGAATTGTCTCGCGCAGAAGTCGTCAATCAAAGATATGGCAATGCTGGCACCCTCAAAGGAAGCCAACTTATGGCCGATTACGATATTATGACGAAAATTCTCCGCTATAGCGATGATGAAACAGAGGAAATGCTCGCAAGACTCAAAGTTCAGAAATTGGAAGATCTTAAGGTTCAAGTTCTGGCACAAAATCCACAACTCCTCGGTGTTGGAATTCCCGGCACAGAAGAAAGCCAAAAAGAACCTGAACTCGGTGCAGAACCCGGTGGGCCAACAACAACTCCGTCTCTCGAAGGCGAATCTCCAGAACAAGCCCCAACTCCTCAACCGACAACATCCGCTAAAATTGAAGGTTCCCCGACTGAGCCGGAAACATTGCCAGAACCTAGTGAAGCAGATATTAAAAAATATGATCTTGAATTACAAGATTATGAAAGCGAACAAGATTACGAAGATATTGACTATAGCGTAGGAGACGAACTTTGATAAATACTTTTCCGCAAATTTCAATGAAAAATAAAAACTCACTTGCATTTTGCAAAAAAGTTGGCTGCTTCCATTGTATAAAAATTTATGATAAATCAGAAATTAATGAATATACAGACAATAATGAAACAGTAATTTGTCCCTATTGTCACGTTGATTCTGTCGTGGGAGATTCCTGTGGATTTGAATTAAACATGCAAATTTTAGAACGCGCAAATAAATTTTGGTTTAAAAAATAAATTAAACCTCTGAATCTTCTTTTCGTTCAAAAAAATATTGACGGATATCTGCATGCATTTCTGATTTTTCTGACGACCATTCGTAAACATCATTAATCAATTCTATGTCCGTTACAGGATCATAGTCATATTTTTTAATGACATCATGTCTATCCATGTACTTTCTGTTTTTTAAATTACCATGCCACAAATGCGTAATTTCTACAGGAATATAATCGATAATTGGATTCTTTTGTCTAAATTTGGAACAATATGCCATTAAATCAACTTTCATTTTCTCGTTGAATTTATTGGCAAATCCATGAATATCCCAAGAATCTAATAAACAATCTACTAAAAACGTATCTCCGCTTCCAACAATATTTTTATCGTAAATTCCGCCAATGTCTGCAAATAATTCTCTGCGACAAGCCCAAGCAAATCCCGGTGCAGAAAATGGTAATTCATTTATTTTGCGTCGATTTAACCAATTTTTGTGAATTTTATATTGCCAAGCCACGCCCTGAAAAAATGGAATCTTGGTTCCATCATATTTTATCATCCCTTTAGGCATATAAAATATTTTTTTGAAAAGTTGAATAATATTTGCAGTTTTTAATTTTTCACAAGCTTGTTCCATCCAATCGTCTTGTAAAAATAAAACGTCGCAATCAATCCAAGCAAAATACTCACAAAAATCTGGCAGTTTAGAAACACCATAATTAATGAGTCTTTCTTTTTGCCACATAATACTATTGCTTCTTAAACGATATACATTTTTATCTTCTGGAATGTAAAAAGAACCGTCGTTAAAAGCACATTCGACAGTGATAAGATTAATATTTTGCTTTTTTAAAGATTCTGCAAAAATAAAATAATTCTGTAGAAGAGATGAATATCCAGCAGGGTTAAAAAAAACAGTGACTACAGAAAATTTGTCCATGAAATGCCACCAAGAGTTAGACAAATTATATGTAGTAAAAATAACAAAATTATATTGTTAATTGTTCTTAATTTTGTGAATAGCCATCTGCAACATTCGGCATGACAACATTGTGGCCTTGTGATATATCGTTTGCATTAGATCCCGTAGAAGCAATATCAACATGCCTGCTTCCTAATCCGGTATTGTCAAATTTTGCAGGATCTGGCTTTTCTCCAACATATTTAAAATCGTGCAAATGGTATTTGTTAAGTATACTTTTTATTTCAGGCATCGATTCTTTCATTTTATTTAAAAAATCAATTGCATGCCTTCCTTGACTCTCAGAAGATAAAATTCTTTCAAAAGCTTCCATTCCTGCCAAAAAAGCCTCATGCGAAAATTCATTATTTGAAGCTTTATTGTCAAGGTATTCTCTAAA
>JAMDBS010000180.1 GCA_023487325.1 Patescibacteria group bacterium | reverse complement strand
AAAGAAAAAGAACAAGTTTACATTTAACCGGTAAATCTTTTTCGGGCACAGGTATTATTCCTGGCATTGAAATTTTGAATAGTTTTTCTATCTCGTCTAGTTTTTTTACACCTTCACTTTCAGACATATGGGCATAGTTTTCTAAAATAATAAATTTAGCGATATTTTTAAAACTATATTCATAATAATTTTTTATTTCACTGGTTATCCAAGGATCCTTTTCTCCAAATATAAAATTAATGTTTTTTACATTATTTCTAATTTTTTTAACGTCTATACTTCTATCCTGATATTTTTTGAATATTTGCATCTCATCTATTGATAATTTGCCTTTAAACTGACTAAAATATTCTTTAGATGGACTAAATCCGACTGGCGCTATCAATGACAAGCTTTCCAGTTTATATCTTTCAGCCAATTTCAAGCTTAAATGTGCTCCCATGCTATGGCCAATAATATGAATTCTACCCAGATTATTATTTGATATTTTTTTATTTGCATAATTATACCATACATCAAAGTCTGGTTGATCTGGTTGAGGTAAATCGAGAGCGTGAACTTCATAGCCTTTTTGTTCCAAATTTTCTTTCAACAACGGAATAAACCCTGACTGCGAGCTATCTTCCCAACCATGTAAAATGTAAACTTGTTCTTTTTCTTTAGCACAGTGATCACAATGAATAAGCGGGATTGGTTCGCCCCAATATCGTTGTCTGGAAAATACCCAATCACGCATTTTGTAAGTTATTTTATTTTTGGCCAGTCCCTTTTTATTTAACCAAGAAATTATTTTAGGTCGAGCGTTCGCAGAACCTAAACCTGAAAATTGGCCAGAATTATACAAAATTCCATCGCCTTCGAAACATATTTCTAGTTTATTTACCTTATCTGCAACTATTTTATCATCTGGGATAATCGAAGTTTTTAAGGTTATACCATATTTTTTTGCCATTCTAAAATCCCTCAGATCATGAGCATCAGCAAAAACAGCCCCAGTCCCATATTGAGCAAGTACAAAATCTGCAACCCACACTGGCATATCTTCACCAGTTGCAGGGTTTTTGGCAGTTATGCCATTTAATCTAACACCGGTAATATTCTTTTCAGTATTAGATCTTTCCATATCGGAAATATTGCTGGATTTTCTTCTATATTTTAAAACTTCCCCAAAATTCATAATTTGATCTTTGTGATCATCGATAAATTTATGTTCAGGTGCCAGAATAATAAAAGTTCCAGAAAATATTGTGTCGGCTCTAGTTGTAAAGACTTCAATGCTGGCTTTTCGTTTTTCGTTTTTAGTTTTTAGTTCGAACTTAATGAGCGCTCCCTCAGATTTTCCTATCCAATTTATCTGCTGGTCAATGATTGATTTCTCCCAATCAACTAGTTTTAGACCCTCCAGCAGCTTTTCGGCGTAGTCAGTGATCTTTAAAACCCATTGGCGCATCGGCTTTTTCTCAACTTCCGAACCACATCTCTCGCATTTACCATCTTCCAAATCTTCATTGGCTAGCCCTGTCTTACAGCTTGGACACCAGATAATTGGCTCATTACTTTCATAAGCTAGTCCTGCTTTAAACATCTGCAAAAATATCCATTGAGTCCATTTGTAGTAGTCTGGGTCAGAAGTGATGACTTCTCGGCTCCAATCATAGGTAAAGCCAAATAGCTTAAGTTGTTTTTTATATTTGTCAATATTTTCCAAAACTGCTTTTTCTGGATGGATTTTGTGCTTTATGGCATAATTCTCAGCCGGCAATCCAAACGAGTCAAAGCCCATAGGATGTAAAACATTATAATCATTAAGCATCATAAATCTGGCGTAAACATCCGAGGCAATGTAGCCTTTTGGATGGCCAACATGCAAACCGGCGCCCGAAGGATAAGGGAACATATCCACGCAATAAAACTTTTTTTTCTTACTTAAATCAGACGATTGGTATAATTTTTGTTTATTCCACTCGTCTTGCCATTTTTTTTCAATTTTTTTATGATCAAATTCTGGCATTTACCATTCCTTTATTGGTTCACGAAGTTTCTTTTTATTGCTTTGTATGTCTTTACCTTCCAGTCGTCTTTCTTTGGACGATTTTGATGGTTTAGTTGGAATACGCACTTCTTGGACATACAAGGCCGTGGCAACAATATCATTTAATTTTTCAATTACCTTTGCTTTGTTTTGTGATTGCGATCGGGCAGATTGTTCAGTAATAACTAAGATGCCCTCCTTGGTAATTCTGTTGCCTAGTTTATTGGCAATCATGGCTTTTTCTTCATCGCTAAAATGCGAATCAGCCAGGTTCCAGGAAAGCACGGCTTTAGTAGCACGACGGTTAACATTTTGTCCACCGGGACCAGACGAACTGGCAAAGCTAATTACATATTCATCTTCGGGTATCAAAAAATCTCCATCATCTCCAGTATTTTCAAATTTGTTATTATAAAATTCAGACATAGATATTTGGTGGACCCGAGGGGAATTGTCCATCCAATTGTCTTACTGTAAAACCGATTACCTGCCCGCCATGCTATGCATAAGCGTTGCAGGCGCGGCATCGTGTTATTACAGTGTGACAATTAGGAGGATCCCTGTGCTGGCGGAAACCCCTGGTTTTTCTGATGCGCCTGGTGCTCTTACCTATTGTGGTCTGTGGTGTATAGTAGATGATGTTAGAAATATTATACGAAATTCTAAAGGATATATCAATATACCAAAATTATCGGGCGATCTAGCGAACTAGTCTTCGAATTTAGATATTAAATTAAAGTAAAAGTAAACTGTTAGCAATTGTGGAAGAATTCTCAATTGCTTTTTTTATGCTCACCCACACATCAGATATGTATTTAAAAGCTTATAGGCGGTGATTAGCAAGGTTTTTATTATTCTATGGTGGGTGGTATTATGTTTACAAAACAAACTAAAG
>JAMDBS010000150.1:348-2951 GCA_023487325.1 Patescibacteria group bacterium | reverse complement strand
GTGAATTTCGCGCTTATTAAACTTGAAGTTTGTTATGTCTTTTATTAAGTTAGAAAATATTTTAAACAAAAGTATCAAAAAAGCCGGTATTAAAAAACAGCTCGATACGGCCCTAGCTTTGGATAATTTTTCTGAAATTATTGCTGATATCTTTGGTGCTGCGGCCAAAGGTAAAATTCAGCCGATGTATCTAGGCGATGGTGTTCTAAATATTGCTTGTCTTTCAGACATCTTGGCCCAAGAAATTAAATTTAAAGAGCAAGAAATAATTAATCGATTAAATCAGCCTTACTCCAAAAAAGTTGTTGAACAACTAAGAATTTTGGTTTAAGTTACCACAGCGAGCTTATTAAACTATGATGCTGTCATTATTTGATAGGTTCAGGGTGACAGTAAAATTATAACAATGTTTAAAAAAACGACATTAATTATTCTGATTATTCTTGTTCCAGTGATTACAATTGGCGTCATCCGTAAGCTAATATCAGAAAATCAAATATTCGTATCTAATAGTCATGAGGTGAATCAATTAGAAAATAAAAATATGTCAAAAAGAATAATTAGGCAGCCGGCTGTGGCTGGTGGATTTTATCCAGCCGAGGCAAAAGGTTTGGTTGATATAGTGCAAAATTTTTTAGATCAGGCAGAAATTTTGCCGACGACCAGTACACCTAAAATTCTTATTGTACCTCACGCTGGATATGATTATTCGGGCCAGGTGGCCGCCTCTGGATTTAAGCAGTTAATCGGACAAAATATTAAGCGTGTGATTATTTTAGGTCCATCACATCATTTTCCTGTGTCTGGATTAATTTTATCATCCGCCACCGAGTGGCAAACACCATTAGGTTCGGCGAAGGTTTCCAGTCTGAATCAATTATTGGTCAGGAATAGTCTATTTCAGATATCTGATCAAATTCATAAACCAGAGCATTCAATTGAAATTGAATTACCCTTTTTACAAAAAATATTTCCTGATATAGAAATTGTACCAATTATTGTCGGCCAACTTAACGCTAAGCAGCAGGCAGTGTTTGCTTCCACTTTGTCTAGTTATCTTGATGCCGAAACGGTAGTGGTGGTTAGCGTTGATTTGGCACATTATCATCCTTATCAAGAGAATGTTTTTTTGGATCAAGAATCGATTAATCATATTTTAAATCTTGACTCGGCAGGTATTTTAAATGACGAAATTGATGCGCCATGGGCCGTGGCGACAATTTTGAAATTAGCTAAAGACCAAGGACTACAACCAAAATTAATACAATATTTAAATTCCGGCGACGTTACCAGCGACAAAACATCTGTTGTCGGGTATAGCGCCGTTGGATTTTATGGTAATAGTATGACAAAAGGAAATGCCGATAATTATTCTGATGCAGAAAAAAAAGAACTTTTAACTATCGCCAGGAAGGCTTTGGAGACTTATATCCGAGAAGGAAAAACTTTTAAGCTATCTGGTGGAAGTCGAAAATTACAAGAAGAGAGGGGAGTTTTTGTTACTTTAACTAAAAACGGTCAATTGCGTGGCTGTATTGGTTATATTGATCCGATTAAACCTTTGATTGAAGCGGTGCGTGATAATGCTATCTCAGCCGCTGTCCATGATGATAGATTCTCTCCGGTTAAGGCAAGTGAACTGGAGGATATCAAGATTGAAATTTCTATTCTCACCGTGCCGCAACCAGACACACTAGAAAATATTGTCAGTAGTAAGCTCGGCGTGGTATTAAGGCAAGGCAATTATGGTGCAACTTATTTACCTCAAGTTTGGGATGGTCTGCCAGATGCCAAGCAGTTTTTTTCTACTCTTTGTCAAAAAGCAGGACTTGATTCAGATTGTTGGCAAGATAGTAGTACAGAATATTTATCATATCGGGCGATTGTTTTTGATGAATAATTGCGTGTTTATTTAAGATAAATCAGTAATTGTCAACCACATTTTATTTTGTTATAATAAAGTAGCTTTTAAGCTTAATTATGAGTGTGAGAATTTTTTTATTATTGATAATCGTCGGGTCAGTTCTCTCGTTTATTAGCTGGTTGGTGGTGCTATTAAATTTAGACCCAAATCAGGCTGGATTTTTAGGCCTTGTTTCTTTTTATTTAAGCTTATTCTTGATTTTACTAGGTATTTTTTTGTTGCTTGGTTTTTGGCTGAGGCGTAAATTTAAATCAGGACAAATCATTTATCAGCAATTAGCAACTTCGTTGCGTCAAGCTATTTTCTTTTCAATTCTGATTATTGGTTTGGCCTTATTACAACGCGGCGGGGTGTTAACTTGGTGGAATAGTCTACTTTTCATTCTAACCTTAACTGTTTTAGAGTTTTTCTTTATTGTTTATTCCCGTCAGAAGAAATATAAGCCAATCTCAATTATTACCGAGCAAGATGAAAATACTAATTTTACTTCTAATCAAAGTTTAAGTTAAATGCAGGATAAATTATTAAAAATCAAGAATAATTTTTTAGCCGAAATTAAAGAAGCTACCATTCCGGCCGTTTTAGAACAGATCGAGATTAAATATCTCGGTCGTAAGGCTGGTGAGCTGAATAATATTTTACGTACCTTGAAAGACTTACCCGAAGATTATCAATAATA
>JAMDBS010000150.1:0-338 GCA_023487325.1 Patescibacteria group bacterium | reverse complement strand
TTTAGCTTGACGCAACGAAGTTGCGGAAGTAAAAAATCAATTAACGGGTGAAAATAAAAGTAGTGATTTTTACGATACCACTTTACCGGGGACAAGTTTACCAGAAGGTCATTATCATCTTGTTACCCAAGCCATTGACGAGATTACAGAAATTTTTAAACAAATTGGTTTTAATCGTGTTCGTTATCCTGAGGTTGAATGGGATTGGTATGCGTTTGAATCATTAAATATGCCACCAGATCATCCAGCCCGTGATGAATGGTAAACTTGTCCCCGGTAAAGTGGTATCGTAAAAATCACTACTTTTATTTTCACCCGTTAATTGATTTTTTACTTCC
>JAMDBS010000105.1 GCA_023487325.1 Patescibacteria group bacterium | reverse complement strand
AACAATTTTGCCCCTGCTTTGGTGGTTGGCATCCTATTTGGCCAACAATTTTTAGCTATCAGCCCATACTTATTAATAATTGGTTTGGCCTATGCGCTTTTATCTTTGGATTATGTTTTTATCTACTACTATCTTTCCTTAAAAGATACTTCTTTTTTGTGGTTTTTGATTGCCTCTGTGATCGTCTTTGTTGCCGCTATAGTCATCTATCATCAAAACATCCCGCAGATCATTTACAGCCTAATGGCAAGCTTTGGCTTACTTTTGCTGCTTTTGGCAGGGAAATATATTTATGCCCGCCGCCACCGCCTGAAAGCCGCATTGGGTTGACCCAGTAGAGGACTTTGACTGTCAAATCAGTTGCGCCATTGAAAATTTATGTTAGTCTGCAACGCATAAGCAACTTTGGCCACAACAAAAAATTAGTTACCTAGATTGATTTGCCAAAAAGCAACTGGTCAAAGTTCTTCTACTGGGTTGACGATTTTCCTTTTTTATCCTAAACTTGAGCTATGCTAAAATCCAAAATATCCATTATTATCCCTGCCTTCAACGAAGAGCGTAGCATCAAAAAAACTCTCAAAAATATCATCAAAGATTTTCATACTCATTACGATTACGAAATCGTGGTGGTTTGTGATGGCTGCCAGGATAACACCCACAAAGAAGCAAAAAAAATTGCCAAAATTTATCCGCAAATAAAAATCCATAGCTACAAAAAAAATCAAGGCAAGGGCTATGCCCTAACCTATGGAGTCTACCATTCTAGCGGCAATATCATTTCTTTTTTTGACGCCGGCGGCGATTTTGAGGTCAGCTATATTGATAAATTTGTAAAATTAATGGAAGTTTTTGACGCTGACATTGTCATTGGTTCCAAAAGACACCCGGCCAGCCAAGTTGACTACCCTTTTAAAAGACGTTTTTATTCTTATATTTATCATCTGATGGTCAGGGCATTATTTAATCTCAATGTCAAAGACACTCAAACTGGTTTAAAAGTTTTTCGCCGCGATGTCTTGATAAAAATTATGCCCAGAGCTTTAGTCAAACAATATGCTTTTGATCTGGAGCTTTTGGTGATTGCCAAAAGATTGGGGCATAAGCGTATTTTTGAAGCGCCGGTAAAAATGAATTTTAATGATACTAAAACCGGCATAAATTATAAATCAATTTATTATATGATCATGGACACTTTAGCGATTTTTTATCGAGCGAAACTCTTAAAATATTACGACAAAGCGCATATTAGAATCAAAAAGGAGAAAAAATCATGAAAAAAATTCTAGTCACCGGCGGAGCTGGTTTTGTTGGCAGTCATCTTTGCGAAAGGCTGGCTAAAGTTTCTACTAATAAGGTTTATTCTTTGGATAATTATTTTACCGGCAGTGTTAATAATCATGTTGCCAATGTCACTTACATAAAGGGTTCTACAACAAAAATTAGCAAACTTATTAAATTTAAGCCGGATATTGTCTATCATTTGGGCGAATATTCCCGAGTTGAGCAAAGCTTTGATGATATAGAAAAGGTTTGGGATTTTAACAAAGACGGCACTTTTGCGGTTTTGCAATTTGTCCGCCGAGTGGGCTGCAAAATCGTCTATGCCGGCTCAAGCACCAAATTTGGCGATGGCGGGCAAGGAAAAAATGCCAGTCCTTATGCTTGGAGCAAATCCTCCAACACCCAATTGGTAATAAATTTTGGTCAATGGTTTGATGTGCCTTATGCCATTACTTATTTTTATAATGTCTATGGACCAAGGGAAATCCAAACTGGCAAATACGCTACGCTTATCGCTTTGTATAAAGAAAAAATGAGAAATAAAGAGCCTCTGACCGTTGTCAAACCCGGCACGCAAAAAAGAAATTTCACTCACGTAGATGATATTATTGATGGGCTGGTCTTGGTTGGTGAACATGGTTTTGGCGATGAATTTGGCATTGGCAGTCCCGAAGCATATAATATACTGGAAATCGCCAAAATGTTTGGCGGCAAAATAAAAATGCTGCCGCCAAGAAAAGGTAATCGTCTGAGTGCCGAGGTTATCACTGCCAAAACCCGAAAATTAGGCTGGAAACCGAAAAGACATATCAAAGATTATATTGATAAATTGAAAAAGAATAATTGGCAGTGAGTTGTTTGTTTACAGTTTACAGTTATCAGTTGTCAGTAAAATAATTCTTTGCTACATTGTTTAAATGCTTAAATGTTTAAATGTTTAAATGCTTAAATGTTATCATTCGTTATTAGCAAAAAATTAGCCGCGCCCGACATGCCAGACAACAGTCGTGGTGGGCGGGATATTAGTGAGGTTATATGAAAATTACAGTCATTGGAGTTGGTTATGTCGGATTAGTGCAGGCTGCTTGCTTGGCAGAATTGGGGAATCAAGTCTGGGGTATTGATATTGATAAAGTTAAAATTGCCAATCTTAAAAAAGGCATAATCCCCATTTATGAACCAGGATTGGCAGAAATTGTCAAAAGAAATGTGGCTGACGAAAGATTAAAATTTGAGACAAAAATCGGTCCGGCTGTCAAAGATTCGGAAATTATTTTTATCGCAGTGGGCACGCCGCCAAAACACAATGGCGAGGCTGATTTGAGCTATGTAGAAGCCGCGGCAGAAGAAATCGGCAAAAATATTAATGGCTATAAATTAATTGTCAATAAAAGCACTGTGCCGATCGGCACCGGCGATATGGTGGAAAAGATTATCAAAAAAAATTATCATGGCAAATTTGATATTGCCTCCAATCCGGAATTTCTGCGCGAAGGCGCGGCAGTGGGGGATTTCATGCACCCAGATCGCGTGGTGGTAGGCAATGCTTCAGAACGAGCCAAAAAATTACTAGCCAAGCTTTACGAACCGTTAGATTGTCCGATTCTTTATACCGATATTAAAACTGCTGAGATGATCAAATACGCCTCGAATTCCATGCTGGCCACCCAGATTTCTTTTATCAATTCTATTGCCAATCTCT
>JAMDBS010000050.1 GCA_023487325.1 Patescibacteria group bacterium | reverse complement strand
ATATTGATTAACATAATTTAATAAAATTATAACACATTCAAAATAAATTGACGATTCCCTAAAATTAGTGTTATAATTTTACTGTTATTGCACAAGTAATCCGGGGTCGCCCGCCTCGCGTCGACAAGCGAAGCGAGTCGAGGCGTAAATAAATCAATTGAATATATATTCCGGGGTCGTCTAATGGTAGGACATGAGCCTTTGAAGCTCAGTATCTTGGTTCGAATCCAAGCCCCGGAGCCAAATACTTGGATTCGAACACGAAAATAATTCTGTTAATCTTGAGCTACTGCGAAACCCCGACTTCACGTCGGGACAAACTCCGGTACCAATAATTGATTTATCAATATAAACAAAAACTGTCCCGATGTTGCATCGGGGCAGTTTTTGTAGGCTTTAAGTAGCCAATAACCAGGATTGTGTTTTACACAACTATTATATTATGTAATTGATTAAACATCATGGCTCGCGAAAACAAATTTTATATAAAAAAAGGACGGTTTAAACTAAACCGTCCTTGAAATTTATCAAACTGGGATAAAATATTTAGACGCTAAGCAATCGGTCAAGACCCTTTCTCTTTCTAAGATCTGACATCCCGCCATCACCAATTCCGGGAGTCATTTTGTGCTTGTCGTCAAACTTGTAGCATTGTGCCTTCAAGCTTCCATGCGCCCATAGAGCCAAGCTCTGTATTTGAGTGGTAAAAATCACTGAAACTCCCAACTTGGTTAACTTTTTCAGAACATCGCGCCCAAGTTGATCACCATCTCCTTCCTGGGTTCCGGTGCCAAGTTCGTCGAGTATAACAACGACTTGACTTCCATGGTGATCTTTGATTCCTTTGAACACGGAGATAATCTTGTCTATCAGGATTTCGCAGGTTGAACCACCATTCTTCCGCTCCAAAAAAACTAGGGCGATGCACCTCTTTGGATTGAGCTGGAAGCCTCTCCCAAAAATGGGCAAACCACTCTGGGCCAAAAAAATGTTGTCGACAAGACTTAAGGCTGTCACTGTTTTCCCGCCCCCGTGACAACCAGTAAGTCCAATAACGGCGCCATTGATTGGCACCATCTTAGCAATCGGTACTGGCTTGATGTCTTCGGCATTGAGCAAGTGAAGCGGGTAGATTACGTCAAAAGTGACTAGATGCTGATCTTGCTTAAGTATCTCCGGTATACTAAGTGGAGCGCCAAGACTATCAGCTTTTTCTTGTAAACGGTTGACAAGCCAAACAATATTCTTGAGTGTCCATAAATGGTTTGAGAAAAATCGCCTGTGTTTCTTACATTCATCAGCTACCGGCTTAATGGCCGGATGCTCATACATTGTGGGAATGGCAAACCACTGGTATTTGATGTCAGCTCCTCGCGACGGTTCAATTGTAGTCTTGCTAAAAAATTGCTGATCTTGTTTCTCGATCTCCATCAAAAACTTGGAGCTATTGTTGCGTCGTTTACGATCAATTGCATATTCTCTGTATTCGTCTTCAATTCTACTGATCTCAGTGAGCCGTTCCTGACTATAGCCCATGAATTCTTTAAAATCAAAATCGCGTAGTGGATAGTAATCATTGTCCTGACATTCAAAATCATAAATACCCACTTGCAGACCGCTTTCTGAATACCTGAATCGAATACTGACATCTGCATGCATATGGAGATCATTGGTCCAGTTAATTTCATTAAGCCTTCTTATGCAAGCAGCTTTGAGGTCCTCAATTAAACCTATCGAAGGCTCAGTGATGACCATGCTCTCAAAGGCTTTGGCCCGCGCTTGTTGGTTTTCTTTATCGACACGCCGTTTGATAAATGATCCCGCGATCCAAGCAAGTGGATTCCAGCGCTGACTGACCCATTCGGGATAAGGCTTTTGATAGGCTGTATCAATATCAAACGAATACATCGAGTGCCCATAAACCTTGATTCCACCAGCAGAGAGATCTAAAACCTCAAATGGTTTAAGCTGCATTGGCACCTCTAAATTTTTGGTTCGATCGCGATCTCCCTGGACTATGAAGATATCAATGATTCTGAATTGAGCCGTTCCTACAACTACCGATGTCTTTTCCAGTCGGTCTAGAATGATTTCATTCATTTGTTGTTCAGCGGCCTCCAATGAGTAGCTAGCTTTCAAGGCAGCTGCAATTTTCTGGAGAGGCACAGGCACACTGCGCGAGCTCTCCACGATATCCACAAAACTGCGAACGTTTTCCCAATATTGGTTATGAGGCAATTCGGGATCGGCTGCTCTCATGAACTCGACCTGGCTTGTAGGCAGCAAACTGTCAATTTGATGATCTTCCAACCATTTACCAAAATTGGGATTGTCCATCACGAATCGGCAAAGGTTTTGACGCTTTTTAATCTCTTCGGCATCATAGATGCCAAAACTTCCGGACAGTTGTGAATCCAAGATCTGTATGCCCTCAAGCATATCGCCTTTGTGGAAATCGCCACCATTGATAAAAACTATCTTCTCGTCTGACTTGATAATTGTTTTCCAAAGCTCTTCATTGGGGTAGTCAGGAGCTGGAGGCACCACCAAAGTGACTTTTTCTAACACAGGTTTTTGATCATTGCTCTTATCGCTGTTTTTCATAGTTAACTTTCCTCCTTATTGCTATTTGCTGATTGCTCATGGTGGCTGGGAAATCTAGCATGGCTAGCTCTCCAACCACCTCTCTTAAGCCGCATATCATCCAAAATTACAATGTCACCAATTGCAGGCGTCCTGCTTTCTTGCCAAACATTATCGGTAAGAGAAAAAGTGATTGATCCAATATCGTGGTCGATTGCTCGAGTCACAACATATGATTTTTTCACGTCTTGCTCAACTACCTTTGTGACGATTGCAATAATTTTGTTCTTTGCTTCAATAGTCACACCAATTGGCCACCTCCTCAAATTGTAAAATTGCGTATTGATATTGAATGCCTCCAATCGAACATTCAATACACTAGATTAACAGATGTCTCGTGTTTTGTCAACAATAACAAAAACTGTCCCGATGTTGCATCGGGGCAGTTTTTGTAGGCTTTAAGTAGCCAATAACCCGGATTCTGTTTAGGTGATCATCTGTCTAAGCGGTGAGATCGCGGGACATCGCTCCAAAGCATAGAGCATTTGATGACATGCGATCCACTCACCTTGCACTAGAAAGGGTTTGGCAGCTTCTGATATTACTATCAGAGTTGTGAGCTCTTACCTCAACTCTTTTCATCCTTACCTCTCTTCGTCATTGTATGCCTCAGAGTAAACTGAGTTTACGCCGAACAAAGTGAGGCGGTTTAGTTTCTGGGCCACTTTCCCTCGTCTTGCGACGGCCCGCCATAAATAAATATGGTAGGTTTCCTGCTTTGTAGTGTCCGGAGTTTCCTTCCCCCGATACAACATCGGGGGACGATCACTTTGACTACTTAAAGCACTTAAATTATAGCCTTATTTTAGTAAAATGTCAATGCCTACCAGCGCCGAATATCATTTGGCTCATCTTTGATTTTTGAGGATTTAGCTGATGGCGAGCTGCTGGGTTTATCCATGGCTTTTGGCTGGGAAATATTCTCCGCTACTTTTGGAGCAGATTGCGGACTAGACCAGATATAATAGCCGATTGCACCGGCGCCTGCCAAAACCAAGGCGGTCACTAACCAAAATATGTAATTGCTTCGTGGTTTTTGGCTATTGTCTGCCACAACTCCTTCTGTGACAATCTCTGTCTCGGCGCTTTTAACATCTTGAACAGCCGAATTATTCGGGGTTTCACTTGGTATTGGTCTGCCAACTTCAGGCTTATTAGCTGTCTCGCTAGAGGTTGCGGCTACGATTTCCTTGGCAGGATTTATTCTAACGATTGTAAAATTTTCCAAGCCATCAATCCCTGCCTTAATAATTATTTTTCCTGCTTTGCTAGCGCTAAGAAAACCATTGGCATCAATAGCAGCTTCGCCATCTATATTTTCCACGCTCCATTTTACACTGCCGCCGCTGATCAAATTGTCAAAAGCATCATAAAGACTTACCTTGTACTGCTTCTGCTCACCAACTTGTATCTCCTGAGTTGGTTCAACAAATTTAATTTTGGCTAATGAACCGGCCGTTATTTTTACATTGACTGCATTTGATCGAACACTGCCAGAATAGGCGTAAACTTGATAATTGCCCGCGCTGGTTTTATCAAATAATCCCAGTTGATTGGCCCCTGTCCAAGAAAAAGTAATTCCATTCATTATCCGACCGTATTGGTCATAGCCTTTGGCAGAAAATTGCACAGTTTGGCCAGCCTTGAGGCTGTAATTATTGTTTGGGCTAATGACTATGGTCTGCAAAACGCTCTGGCTATAAGTGGCGATTTTTTCTGTAGTGGCTGTGGCAATCCCTGATTGTGCTGTAATTGTGGTAGATACATCATATTTATTGGGAGCAGTAACGACAATGTAGGCATAACCCTGATTGGTGATTGAACTAGTTTCTGACAAAATAAATTCGCTGTTTGAACTTGACCAATTTACCACTGTGCCATCGGAGACCAAGTTGTCATATCGATCATAAATTAGAGCAAGGATACCAAAAGAATCGCCTTTTTCTATGTTGACTGGGAAATCAGGCAGAATATAGGCTCTAGCCGCTGTATTGGGAATCACTTTAATGTTGACTATATTGGATCGGATATCGGAAGCTGTGGCATAAACTGGATAGTCGCCGGACTGCGTGAGATTAAATAACCCGCTTACCGAAGCATTGTTCCAAGCAAATGTTAATCCGGATATTTCGTTGTCGTAGGCGTCGTAGCCTTTGGCGCTAAATTGTAGAGTATCGCCGGCCATAATAGTTTGATCATTAACCGGAGATGCCAAAATATTATCCAGCTCTGCGTGATTGACTGTCACTTTGACTTCGGCAGATTTAACATCGCCAATATAGGCATAAACCGAATATTGCCCAGCTGCAGTGTATTCAAATAGACCCTGGGAATTGGTGGCGTGCCAGCTATAAGTCAGACCCGCAATAGGGTTGCCCAGCGCGTCGTAGCCTTGAGCGCTAAATTGCAGAGTTTGTCCAGCTGTAATAGTTTGTGCTGTGTCAGGCGAAATACTGATACTGACTAATTCTTGCGATTGAGCTTTGGCAGTATTTATTTGGAATAATCCAAATATAATGCAAAGGGTTAGTCCCAAAAATAGTCCTGCCCAATTTGCCCATCGTTTCTTTAAACTATTTAACATAATTATTTTTCCCATTTAGTTAAATCGACCGGACAATTTGTCCTCTCTAAACGAGTAAAACTTGAATAAAATTAAATTTTAAACAAAAAAACTGCCTAAATTTTTTTACAACCGATAGTTTCCCATCAGTCAATTCAGGATTTGTCTGTCTAATAATTTAATGAGTAATATTAATTCGGCTTTACAATACAGATAGCTCCTGCCATCCATAAGCCAAATAAATATTCGTCTAATTTATTCATTTACCGAACGTCAGATTAATTTTATTGTAGCCTAATTAAATTATATGTCAACCAAACAAAAAACCGACCTTTTCTTTCATACTACGTAGTATGAAAAAGTCTGTCGGATTCTTGTTGATATATATTTTTAGAGCAGTTTTTTAAGATAGGCGCCGGTATGAGATCTATTGTTTTTGGCGATTACTTCCGGCGCACCCTGAGCAACAATTTCTCCACCGCCGGCTCCGCCTTCTGGACCCAAATCGATTACCCAATCAGCGCATTTTATGACATCAAGATTGTGCTCAATCACTAAAACTGTATTGCCTTTATCTACCAGTGCTTGCAAAACTCCTAGTAGTTTTTTGATATCCTCAAAATGTAATCCGGTGGTAGGTTCATCCAAAATATACAATGTTTTACCAGTGTCTTGCCTGGCCAGCTCGGCCGCCAATTTAACCCTCTGCGCTTCACCGCCTGATAAAGTAGTAGCAGATTGACCTAATTTCATGTAGCCCAGGCCAACAGAAGAAAGCACTGAAAGCTTGGTTTTTAAGATTGAGACATCTTTGAAAAAATCCAAGGCTTCGTCAACGGTCATTTCTAAAACATCGGAAATGTTTTTGCCTTTGTATAAAATATCTAGGACTTCTTTATTATATCTACGGCCGTTGCAAGTTTCGCAGGTGACATAGACATCAGGCAAAAAATGCATTTCGAATTTGATCATACCTTCGCCGCGACAGGTTTCGCAACGTCCGCCTTTGACATTAAAAGAAAAATGTCCGGAGTTGTAATGGCGTTTTTTAGCTTCTGGCAGATTGGTATATATTTCACGGATTGGTGAAAAGATGTTGGTATAAGTTGCCGGGTTGGAACGCGGGGTGCGGCCAATCGGGGATTGATCAATGTCAATGACTTTATTAAATAAATTAGCGCCAATAATGGCCTTGTGCGCACCCGGCTCCTGCTTGGCATGATGAATCTTTTTAACCAAAGCTTTGGCCAAAATATCCACAATCAAGGTAGATTTGCCAGAGCCGGAAACACCAGTGACGCAGGTAAAAGAGTTGGCAGGAATTTTGACATCGATATTTTTTAAATTAAATTCTGAGGCGCCTTTGACGGTTAAAAATTTGTTAAACTTGCCTCGGCGAGTTTTGGGCAATTCTATTTCTTTAGTCCCTTTTAAATATTGTCCTGTGATTGATTTTGAATTATTTTTCACCTGATCAGGCGTACCTTGAGCCACTATTTTACCGCCAAATTCACCTGCTCCCGGACCGACATCGATTAGGTGATCAGCAGAAAGCATAGTCTGACGGTCATGCTCTACCACAATCACGGTATTGCCTAAAACTTTCAACTTATTTAAAGTTTTAATAAGTTTTTCCTGATCTCGCTCATGAAGTCCAATAGATGGTTCGTCTAATATGTAAATTACACCGGTAAGGTATGAGCCTAGTTGGGTAGCCAATCTGATTCTCTGCGCTTCTCCGCCTGCTAAGGTATCGGCGCTGCGATCCAAGGTAAGGTAAGCTAGTCCCACATCAATCAAAAATCCCAGCCGCTCAATTACTTCTTTGATAATTTGCTGTGCAATTTTATAATCAAGTTCGGATATTTTATTTTTTAGACCATTAAACAAATCTCGAGCTTCGCTGATATTCATCTTGGACAAATCGACAATATTTTTGCCGGCGATTTTCACCTGCAAAACTTCTTTTCTTAATCTTTCACCATTACAGCTGGAGCAAATTTTTTGCACCATGTATTTTTCGATTTCCAGGCGAATATATTCAGAATCAGTCTCAGCGAAACGCCTTTCCAAATTGGGGATAACTCCTTCAAAAAAACCGTCGCCAGTGCCATATAAAATAATTTGACGAATGGTTTTTGATAAATGACCTACGGGCGTGTTTAAACTAAATTTATATTTTGCGGAAAGATCCTTCAAAGATTTTTGATACCAGCTGGCATGCGAGGTGGTTCTTGACCATGGACGAATAGCGCCTTCGGCTAAAGTCAGGCGCATATTTGGAAAAATCATCTCTGGCTCAATGACTTTTCTTTTGCCTAAACCTTGGCAAACCGGACAGGCACCATTGGGGCTATTGAAAGAAAAAGAGCTGATATTAAATTCATTGAGACGGATATTGCATTTAGGACAAAAATAAATGTTTTCGCTGATAGTTTTGGCCGCGCCTTTTTTAATTCTATCAGGAGAATTTTTGGTAATAATTTGTTGTTTATTTAAAAGTGTGTTGCAATTCGGACAATATGGCTTACCGATACGAGTAAAAAGCAGGCGAAAATAATCATAAATCTCGCTCATAGTGCCGACTGTGGAACGTGGCGACTGGGCTGCGCTTTTTTGATCAATGGCAATGGCTGGTGACAAACCCTCAATATAATCAACATCAGGTTTTTGAATAGGCGCTAAAAATTGCCTGGCATAGCTAGAAAGAGATTCCATATAACGGCGTTGGCCTTCAGCAAAGATGGTATCAAAAGCCAGTGATGATTTGCCGGATCCTGACAAACCGGTAATAACAGTAAATTTGTCCCGAGGGATTTTCACATCAATGTTTTTAAGATTGTGAACCCTGGCGCCTTTAATTGAGATATAATTTTTTGACATATCAAACCAGTTATTTATAAATTATTCTTAATAATCTTTTGCCATTATAACAGAAAGTCAAAATTATTGCAAGACTCGGAATGATTTGGCATTTGTGCTATGATAAATTTGAAGCTAATTTTGGAGGAAATATGTCCTTAGATTTTGTGGCTATTGCGCCGCACCCGCCGATAATTGTGCCGGAAGTGGGAGGCGAAGATAGCAAAAAGTGTAAAAAAACAATTGCGGCCATGGAAAAATTATCATATGAAATCGGCCAAGTTAAACCTGACACAGTGATAATCATTTCGCCACATGCTTTAATTCATCAAGACAGATTTGCTGTCTATGGCTCACCGGAATTTTACGGTGATTTTGGCCAATTTGGCGCCTCAAAAATCAGTTTTCATTATGACAATGATTTGGGCTTGGCTGGGAAAATTGTTAATGAATCCAATCAAAACAACATTCAAGCATATCTATTTGGCGACCCGGACAGTAAATACGGCGAATTAGACCACGGAGAAATGGTACCGCTATATTATTTAGCCAAAAACCTGCCTCAAGAAACAAAAATCCTGCCAATCGCTTTTTCGTATTTGAGCCCTGTCTCACACTTTACTTTTGGCCAGATTATTAAAGATGTGGCTAATTCGCCAGAGTTTAAAGATCAAAGTATCGCACTAGTGGCCAGCGGCGATCTTTCTCATCGATTATTGCAAACCTCGCCCGCAGGTTTTTCCGCTAGCGGCAAAGAATTTGACGACACTTTGGTAGATATGATTAAAACCAATCAAGTGGAAAATATCTTAAAGCTTGATGAAAATTTTATAGAAGAGGCTGGCGAGTGCGGTTACCGCTCCATCTTAATTGCTTTGGGCGCTTTGGATAATTCATCGTATACCCCAGAAATACTTTCCTACGAGGGCCCGTTTGGTGTGGGCTACTTGGTGGTTAATTTTAAATTAAAATAATTTATTAACTTTAAATCAAATGGTTCAGAGGATATTCTTTAAGCGAAGTGCCGGTTGAGCGAGCTATAATATTTGCGAAAGTTTTAGATGTCTATTGAAGCAAATTAGAAGCGAGCGAATAGGTTGGTTAGGCAGGCCGAAAGCGGAAGAATGTCCTCTGAACCATTAACTAATATTTGAGGTTTTTATGAGTATTTATGTCAAATTGGCTCAAGATGCCATTAATGAATATGTTAAAAACAAAAAAATTATTTCTGCGCCCAAAAAACTGGCCAAAGAATTTAGCTTGCGCGCCGGCGTCTTCGTTTCTATCCATCTGAAAAAAACTAAACCGGGTGAAGAAAATCTGCGCGGTTGTATTGGCACGATTTTGCCGACCAAAAATAATATTGCCCAAGAAATAATTGATAATGCCATTGCCGCCTGTTCGCGAGATGACCGTTTTTTACCTATCAAAGAAGACGAACTAAAAAATTTGGAAATTTCCGTTGATGTCTTAGGTGAGCCTGAATCAATTGAAGGCGCCACCTCGCTAGATCCCAAAAGATATGGAGTGATTGTTAAATCCGAAGACGGTCGAACAGGACTATTGCTACCAAATTTGCCGGGTATCAATGATCCGCAGTATCAAATTGCCATTGCCCGGCAGAAAGCCGGAATTTTAGCCAACGAACCAATCTATTTATATAGGTTTGAGGTCAAGAGATATAGATAGTTCTTAGCTCTTAGTTCTTAGTTTTTAGTTTATAAAAATATGCAATATGCCAATGTGGCAGTCAATGCCAAAACCAGTTTATCAAGACAGACCTTTACTTATTTAATTCCCCCAGAGCTATTGCCCAAAATTGCCCCGGGTATTTTGGTTTTAGTGCCGTTTCATCACAGAAAGATATCAGCGATAATCGTGGAGATTGTCAAACATGGCCCATTGTCCTTGAGGGGAAAGTTAAAAAACATTATCAAGATTATTGATCCCATACCAACGCTGGATAGTGGCAAATTAGAGCTGGCCAAATGGATGAGCGACTATTATCTCTGCCCTATTGGCGAGGTGATTTTTAGCATGATTCCAACAATGGCAATCCGCCAAATTAAAAAATCATCTCAACCTCTTTTAGCCAAAAGAATATTTTCCGCAATCAATAATAAGGCAAAGATATATGCTTTATACGACCTTCAAGAAAATAGAATCAGTTATTACTCTACCTTAATCAAAAAAGTATTAAAAGCCAAAAAACAGGCAATAATTCTTTTTTCGGAAATAAAAATATCTGCAAAATTTGTTGATAAAATCACCAAAAATCTTGAATCTTCAGAAATCGCAATTCTGCATGCCAATTTAACTCGAACTCAAAGATTTAATATCTGGAACAATATTCGTTTGAATAAAATTAAAGTGGTTATTGGCTCTCGCTCTGCAATTTTTGCACCTTGTCTGAATTTGGGTTTAATAATTATTGACCAACCTCAAGACTACGCCTACAAAGAAGAACAAGCACCAAGGTATAACACTCTGGAGGTGGCTAAAAAAATCTCCTCAATCACTGGTGCAAGTTTAATAATAGGATCTCTTTCTCCGGACTTAGAGAGCTATTATCTGCAGAAAAAAGGTGCAATTAAGGTAGTTAAAAGCCACGTGCTTAATTTAAAAAATCCTCAAATAATAATTGTAGACTCCAAGCAAGATCGAGGATTAATTTCCTGGCAATTAGAAAAAACCATTAAAGAAAGTCTAGAAACCAAGCAAAAAATTTTTATTTACACCACCAAAAAAGGCATGGCCACACAAGTAATTTGCCGAGATTGTGAAAATACTTTTATTTGCCCAAAGTGCCAACTGCCCTATCGCTACTACACCAAGCCTTACCCTCAATTAATTTGCCATCAATGTTCAAAAAGAATCTCTTCGCCTTTTATCTGCCCCGTCTGCCACGGCAGTAAATTTAAGGAGTATGGAATTGGTACGGAAACTCTGGAAAGACGAATCAAAATCAAATTCCCAGATGCTAAGATAAAAATTTTAGATGAATTATCAGCAAAATCAAATAACGCTGAAATCATTATTGGCACCAAAAATTCTCTGCAATATTTATTAAACGATATCGCTGTTTCGGTAGTGGTGGGCATTGATTCGATTTTGAATTTGCCCGATTATTCTGTCAGTGAAAGTATTCATAGCACGCTCGTAGAGATAATAGCCAAAACTAATGATCAATTTATTATTCAAACTCACAATCCCGAGAATTTGCTTTGGCAATCACTTCTGATAAATAAACCTGAAATATTTTTTAATGCCCAACTAGAAGAAAGAAAAAAAGGCGGCTACCCGCCGTATGGAAAAATCATTAAAATTTACATCAAAAATTCTTCCTTGGAAAAATGCCAAAAACTAGCCGAGGAAGTTTATCAAAAATTAATGCAATTGCCTAAAAATGTAAAAGATGAAATTATCCCTCCATACGCTGGCTCGCATCAAAAAATCAGAGATTTATTCCAACTGCAAATTATTATTAAAACTATCTACCCGCAGACAATCAAAAATAACTTAAAGAAAATTAGCTTTGACAAGGATATTCATCTTGACGTCGACCCCATTTCTCTGGTATAATCCCAGTATATCAACTTTCAGTATTTTTTAATGTTCTAACGTAAACCAGTTTAATTATAGCTGCACCTAAAGTGAATTAATCATCGCAAACAATTGCGGAATTAAAAATATGGTCTTATAGAACATTCTGAAAGTTGTATTACTGGGTAATCCCAGTATATCAAACTATGAAAATAATTATAGAGCCAAATCCAATTTTACACAAAAAGTGCCGCAAGGTAGCTAGATTTGATAATGAGCTAAAAAAATTTGCCAAGGCCATGGCTAAAACACTAGATGAAAATGCCGGCATCGGTTTGGCCGCGCCTCAAGTAGGAAAAAGCATTAGGCTCGTGGTGATTGGCCACAAACCCGAAAAATTGGCCGAAATACAAAAAAAAGATGACAACCAAGCTGCCATCGCACAAATGATTTTGGCCAATCCGAAAATCACCAAATTTTCTACTGAAACTAATATCACTGAAGAAGGTTGTTTGTCTTTGCCAAAGATAGAAATTAAGATCAAAAGAGCCAATAAAGTCAGTGTTTTGGCCTATGACCTTGAGGGCAATCGCCTAAAAATCCGCGCCAAAGGTCTGCTCGCCCGCGTCCTCCAGCACGAAATAGATCACCTTGATGGAATTTTAATTACCGACAGGAAAATAAAATAATTTTTGATGGAGTTTTATGGAAAAAGCACCATTTAGTCCAGAACAACCAACTTCTAATGAAAATAATGAGAAAATTGATCTTGATAAAATCCCTGAATTGGGCAAAAGTAAGTAGGGAATATATTATATTAAAATTCCCGGCAGAGCTACGACTTCGCAAGAACGAGAACTGATCGGCACCAAGATGGATATTGAGGCAGCGAATAGAAAAGGTAAAATTAAGGGTGAAGAAAAAAATACATATTTGCATACCACTGATAAATTAGATGGGATAAGCAGCCAGAATAAAAAAGAATTTCAGCAAATAATTGAGGAAATTATCCAAAAAGTCTTTGATAAAAAATTCGGACCAGGATATAAATATGACGTGCAATATGCAAAAGAAAAAGGGTTTGGTTTTAACAAAACACTCAAAATGATTATTCCTTTAGGGGAAATTGCTTGCCATGGATTAGAAAAAGGAGCGGTAATTAGAGGCAATCAAGTAATCTCTCCGTATAATAAAGAAAGGTTGTTAAATAGGTTTAAAGAAGAAAATTTTGTTCCCGGCAACGACCCCTATTATATTGAGGTATACCCGTACGAAATTAATAAATAATTTTTCTAATCCAAATTATCGATATTGTTCTATTCATTTCAGCCAAATAAAAAAGCCCCGTACTCATGGGGCTTTGCAAGATCAAGATATTAAATAATCTAACTGATTTTGTGTTTTGGGCCAAGTTTGCCAAGATTAAACTTGGCTGATTCGATGCTATCTGAAATTTCTTTTTTGTTTTTTTGTTTTTTCGCACGGCTCCACGATACCAATAGCTCGTGCAATCGATCGAATAATATTAGCGACTCTGTGAGATTGTCTTCAGTCACCTCAAATTCATTGTTAATATTATCACTGAGCTGATAATAAAATGGGACTCCGGATTCCAAGTTACCACTCTTAAGGGGGCAAATCATCAAATACCATTCTTCAAATGATTTTGATTCTCTCTTTACATATAGTGCGTTACTTTTGAGATCAACTGATAAAACAGTTGAATTCTTCTTAAACCCGCCATCTTCGCGGGTTATAATCTGATACGCAATCATCAATTCAGGAGCATACGCCTCCATTATCTGTTTGATCAACTTTTCGTCGGCGACATTAAGAATGTCCATTAACACGCCAATCATCTCCTTTTTAATATACTTTCGATATCTGCTTGAATACTTAATATATACGCCAAAAACAACCTTTGGTCAAGATTTTAAAGAATTTTTTGCATAAATAAAAAAGCCCCGTACTCATGGGGCTGTCGGTCTTGTATCAAATGAAATAGTGAGACAATTTTGTTGGAGAGGATTAGATTGAAAAAATATTTTATTTATCGTATTCTTTCCAATACTCTAAATACCTTTTTTGAGAGATCCTCCTGAGCCCGTTGTTTTGGCATTTGAAATAAAAAGTTTTCTTTCCACGGGATACGATAAGCCTACTTTCAATTGTTTTCCCTGGCATATTTACAGCACAAAGGATGAAATTTTCGGCAGCATACATAATTTCTAACACTTTATCCTCCCTACTGGACTCACCAAGGCGCAGTATGCAAGCCCTTTTATTCTTCGATGAATAATCGATACTCATCGGCCATGGTAGATGATATTTTGCAATAATCCTGAATGCTACCATAATCAATGCCCTCATCCACTTGGGAAATTTAATCGTTTTTATAATGCTCACAATAATTCCTCCTTTGTCAATTTTCAAATATTTTCAATTCTATCTAAAAGTACTCCGTATTTTAAAATTAGTCAATGAATGGTAAAATAAAATTATGAAAAAATATAGAATTATATTTTTAGGGACGCCTGAGTTTAGCTTGCCGAGTTTGCAAGCGTTGATTGATGATGCGCGGTTTGAGGTTTGTGCAGTGATTACCGAGCCGGATAGACCGGCTGGACGTGGCAAGATTCTTACTCCCCCGCCTGTTAAGATTTTGGCAAATAAATACAATATTCCTGTCTTCCAACCTGAAAAGTTGTCAGTTATCAGTAGTCAGTTATCAGTTTTAAAACCTGATGTTGCGGTGGTGGTAGCTTACGGGCAGATAATTCCCAAAGAAATTTTGGATATTCCTAAATTTGGTTTTGTTAATATCCACCCATCGCTTTTGCCAAAATATCGCGGTTCCACTCCCATTCAATCAGCCATCCTAAATGGTGATGCCAAAACCGGCGTATCTTTAATTAAGATAGATGAGAAAATGGATCATGGCCCAATTCTTGCTCAGCAAGAATTAAAATTATCAATTATCAATTATCAATTATCAATTCTATCCAAAAAATTAGCCGAGTTAGGTGCACAACTATTACTAAATAATCTTACTAAATATTTAGAAGGTAAAATCACGCCCAGGTCGCAGGATCACAAAAAGGCCACCTTTACAAAAATGCTGAAAAAATCCGACGGGCAGATCAATTGGCAAGAGCCGGCTGAAATTATTGAGCGGAAAATTCGTGCTTATAATCCCTGGCCAGGATGCTTTACGTATTTAGACAAAAAGAGATTGAAGATTTTGAAAGCTCATCTAAAGGGCAATAAATTGGTTTTTGATGAAGTGCAAATGGAAGGCAAAAAACCGCTCAAATGGCAGGATTTTAAACGAGGCCATAAATCAGCCCTTGATTTTGACGGCAAGGTTGTAGTATAATGAGTTAAATCCACGAATTTTATTACACAAATATTACGAATATTTGTATGATTTGTGTAAATTTATTTGTGGAGATTACCCCAATATTAATCACGAAAGGGAAATAAACATGCTAAGAATCAGACTTAAAAGATTTGGAAAAATTCATCAGCCATTTTATCGTATTGTTGTTGCCGAGCATTCCAAGCCGGTCGCCGGAGAATACATTGCCAAAATCGGCCAATATGACCCAAAAAAGAAAGCTTTGGTCTTGGATCAAAAACAAGCCTTAGATTGGATGAATAAAGGCGCCAAGCCTTCCAACACGGTGGCCAAGATTTTTAAAGCTCAAGGTTTAAAACATAAATCTATCGTTATTAAAATTTATAAATCAAAAAGTAATGCCGAATTAGAAAAAGAAAAACAAGCCAAAGAAGCTGAAAAGCAACAAGAAGCGGCCAAAAAAGCAGCCCAAAAAGCTGAATTTGAAGCCAAAGTCGAAACCCAGAAAAAAGAAGCTGAAGAAAATAAACCAGCTGAAACGCCTGAGCAAAATGAAACAAAGCCTGAGGATAAAAAAGACGCCCAACCAGCAAAAACCGAACAAAAACCTGAGGCCGCCAAATAAAGCCTGGGTAGCTCAGTGGTAGAGCACATCGCTGAAAACGATGGTGT
>JAMDBS010000161.1 GCA_023487325.1 Patescibacteria group bacterium | reverse complement strand
TGATAAAAGTATTGATACCCAAACCGACTAGGGATACAACAAAAAATTTAATAAATTCGCGTTTAATATTTTTTTCACGGCTTCTAAAAGTCCAAACCCTATTTAAAATGTAATTGTTGATTGATGCCAAAATAAATGAAAAAACTTTGGCAACTAAATAAAAAATGCCCAGCCAACGGGTAAAGGGCAAAATAAAACAGCCAGTCAATGATCGTGCCGCTGGCACCAACCAATGAAAATTTAATAAACTGCCTGATGGATTTATTCTGAATCAGCTTTGTCATAAGCATATTCTACTAGATTTTTGGGGGGATTTCTAGGGATAAAAACATCATAGCCGATTCTGATTATTTATTGTAGACCCCTGATTTAATGTTACTTCTAATTTTTATCACTTCTTGAAAAGTATGCCAGGCGTCGCGGCCGGCGCGCACTTTGCTTCTGGCATCATTGTGCCATGTCACGGCCACTTCTTTAACCCGATAGCCCAAAATTTTGGCAATAGCCAAAATTTCTATATCAAAACCCCAGTGATTTATCTGTGCTCGAGAAAATATTTTTTTAGCAGCCGTATTGGCAAAAATTTTAAAGCCGCATTGGGTATCTTGATATGGAAGTTTTAACAGGGTTTTGATAATTTTATTGCCCAATCTACTGATTAATCTTCTTATCCATGGCTGTTTGACTATAATATTACCTTTATCTAAATATCTGGAGCCAATAATGATGGGGTATTTATCAATCACGGCTAAAAGCTTGCTGATTTCCTCAATCGGCGTGGACATGTCGGCATCCATAAAAAGAATATATTGTCCTTTGGCGGCTGCCACTCCTTGCCGCACTGCATAGCCCTTACCTTGATTTTTGGCGTAGCTAATTAAGCTAATATTGGCAAAACCTTCAATATCTTTTTTGATGATTTGCTCTGACTGATCCGAGCTGCCATCATTAACTAAAATTATCTGCCAGTCATATTTAGCATGCCTAAAATAATCAAGCACTTTTTCTAAAGTTGGCTTGATTCTCGATTCTTCGTTGTAAATTGGGATGATAATTGATAAAAACATAGGCTTTGTTTTCAGGATTGTGGACAATATTTTTTGACTAAATCATTATTGATACGATTGTTCTGGTTATTTTCATTAGATCTGATAAATAATAGCACTTTATCATTATAATCTGTCAGTTGAAAATCATTGGGCTGACTAATAATATTACACAATTTATGATAATAATTTTCATCACTCAGGGGGAAATGTGAAAATTCTGGCGCTAAAACAATGTATTGGACGTCATCAGCGCGCGGATAAAGATAGATTTTCTCCCTTTGCGACAAATACGGCGCCAAAGTGTTTTGCGCTGAGACTGAAGCTTTGGCGGGAATTTTATCTAAAAT
Source organism: Patescibacteria group bacterium (assembly GCA_023487325.1). Next base: position 1,606 of record JAMDBS010000161.1, on the reverse strand, counting down.
GTCGGTAATATTTTTATCTAACGAAAAATTCAATAGATTATAATTTCTCAAGCCCAAAAACGGGCTGTTTAGTAAAGCATTGGTCAAAATTATGCTAAAAATAATCGTTAGACCGCCGGCCAAATAAACCATCTCTTTGTGTCTAAAAAATCTATCAGCCAAATTTTTCACTGCTAAGCCCGAAGCAATAGCCAAAACCGCCGAATAAGCTGCCTGATAATGGAAATGAAACTCCCAAAGAGTTTGGCGGTTGGCCAAAAAACTTTCCAAAAAAATCGGCAAAGCAATAATGGAAAATGGGGCGAAAATAAACAAGGCGCCATAAGAAAAAACTATCTGCATAAGAGTAAATATTTTGATTTCCGGATGGGTAAAAATATAGAAAGTATAAAAAGGGTTTTTGATGATGGTTTTAACCACTTCTAAAGGAGTATTGCCTAACTGATCATAATTAAAATACATAAAGGCCGAACTGGAAGTCTTGGCCCAAGCAAAAAATTGATCAGCATAGTGAGGAATAATGACCCCCGTAGCCAATTTATACCAAACTAAACCAATGATAATAGTGATAAGACCAATTAGTTTATTGTATTTGATGTTCTTTTCAAAAAATATCAGATAAATTCCTAAAAAGACGGCAAAAATAGAAATGTCTTCTTTGCAAGCCAACCAAAGAATAAGAAAAAGAAAATATGGCCAAAATTTTTGGCGCAAGAAAAACCAAAAAGCCCAAGCAAACATAGCCGGAGCCATATTCTCCGGATAAAAGCCAAAATTGAGCGCGTTTTGCAAACCTACGAAGAATAAATAGCTAAAACTTCCAGCCCATGACAAAAAAGTGTTTTTGGTTTTGTCTTTAATAATTAAATAAATTGGGATAGCAGCTGAAGAAGCCACCGAAGCTTGAACAACTAGTATTGGGACTGGTCCTTTAAAAAACCAGTAGAGCGGGGTCAGTGTTAACAAAATTGGGTGGAAATGATCAGCCCAAATATGTATTACACCCCTAATAGTGCTAGTTGGCTCAACAAATCGACTGAAATTATAGATCACTTGATTGAATAAACCTAAATCCGAAGCTGGCGCCTGAAAATTTATGTATGGCATAATTGAATTCAAAAGCTGTAAAATCGTCCCCACTAATACAAGACCAACAATCCAAACAATCGGCTTGCGAAAAAACAGAGGGAATTTGATATTGAGCAAATAAAATGCGCCGACTATGGCCCAGCTGACGGCTAGAAAGAATACCAGAATCTCTCGGCTACCAAGAATTATTCCTGGACTAAAATATGGGGAATCAAAAATCGTTAAAATCGGGGTCAGCCTTAGGGTCAAAAAGAGTGCCAAGATTAGATCAATTAATAATATCCTTTTGATCAGTAAACCTAAGATTTTTTTATCAAATTTGCCCCATAAATAATTGCATAGATTGAGAATGATCGCCAACAGTAGAAACCCGGCGAAAAATAATAAACTGTTTTTCGCCAATGAGCCATTACCCATGACCCAAGCTTTAAAATTTAGGCGATCTTCGGTTATCAAAAGATAGATTGCCGAAACATAAACAAAAAACCAGCTTACTGCCAAGTAGCTAAGCCACTGC
>JAMDBS010000073.1 GCA_023487325.1 Patescibacteria group bacterium | reverse complement strand
CCCAGCTAGTTTTTCTGTTATTTTTACTCACTGTATTCAAAAAACGAGTTAAGGTGTCAACTCCCTTGTGAGTTCCTTTATCTATTCGACAAGAAAACGAGTGGGAGATGAATGATGGTTCGAAAAAGAATTAAAGACGATGATTCAATTTGGCTTATAAGGTCGATTATTGAAAGTTTCCCATCGCAGGCCCAAATTGAGAGAGAGAGAGAGAGAGTAAAATTTCCGTTGGAAATTTTAATCAACGACAACTTTGGGATAATAATTTAACCAACAAGAATATCGGGATTCCAATCGGCAACTTAACCAGTCAACTCTTTGCCAATATTTATTTGAATGAGTTTGATTATTTTATCAAACATAGTTTGAGAATCAAAAATTATCTTAGATACACTGATGATTTTGTTATTGTTTTAGATAAAGAAGAGTATCTTGTAAGTCTAATTCCAAAAATCAAGCAATTTCTAAAAACTTGGCTAAAATTAGAACTTCACTCGAACAAAGTTTCTATTAAAAAATTTAATCAGGGTGTAGACTTTTTGGGCTACATTATTTTTCCAAAATATAGATTACTTAGGACCAAAACAAAAAGAAGGATTTATAACAAGTTAAAACAAAAAGTTGCAGAATATAAAGAAGGTGTGATTAGCGAGGATACGCTCAAACAATCATTAAATTCGTATCTTGGTGTTTTATCACATGCTGATTGCTACAAAGTTCAGCAAGATTTACTTAATCAATTCTGGTTTTGGATGAAAGAATAACAGCATAATTTTTGTTGGTCTTGACCCCGTAGATGTACTTTGGCTGTCAAATCAGTTGCGTCAGGGGTTGTTTATTGATTGCGCACACCGCCGAGATACTTCCTACCTGATTGTATGCTTTTCTAATGTGATTTGACAATAAGCAACTGGCCAAAGTTCTTCTACGGGGTTGACAATTTTTTTTAATACTTTATTATATAAATATACCCCCACCATAGGTAGGGGTAATAATAAATAAGAAAGCCGCGCCCGCAACGCCTGAGCAATGCTTGGCTTGCGATGGCGGGCAGGGGAAATAATATGACAACTCAAAGAACCAAATCGCTAATTAGTTTTAAAAAAGCCCAAAGTCATCTGGGCAAGATTATCAAAATGATTGAAGAAGGCCAGTATTGCATAGATATTATGCAACAGAATTTGGCAGTGATTGGTCTTTTAAAATCAGCTCATCAAAATCTAATGGAAGGACATCTTAATAGCTGTTTTATCAATGCCATGAAATCAACCAACAAAACAAAACAAAACAAAATGATCGAGGAAATATTAAAAGTCACTAAATTGTATAATAAATAATATTTTGCCCGCCTACATACTTACCCCGACGTCACATCGGGGTGCGTATTTCGGCGGACTTTCCCGCCTTTCGCGAAAGGAGGGATGCGGAGGGAGAATGCACAAATTTGTTGTTCCTGTTTCTGGTATGCACTGCAAAAGTTGCGAAGTTTTGATCGAAAGTGAACTAGAGAAAATTATTGATATCAACAATCAAACCCCCAACCACAACAAATCCGAGGTGATAATTTTTTCAGATGTAAAAACTCTTGATTTAGATAAAATTAGGAAAATACTGGAAAAAAATAACTATAGAATTGGTCAATCTTCGCTACCTTGGGTGCAAACCAGCGGTAGCTATTTTAAAGATTTTTTTATTGCTCTCAGTATTTTCATCGTATTATATTTCCTCGCACGGTTATTCGGGTTGGATAAATTGAATTTTGCCAACATCAACAACCCTTCTAATTTATTGGTAGTTCTGTTGATTGGTCTGACTGCCGGCGTTTCCAGCTGCATGGCTTTGGTAGGAGGTTTGGTGCTGGCCATCTCAGCCAGATTTTCAGAAATTCATCCGCAGGCTAAAGCTTCCCAAAAATTTAGACCACATTTATTTTTTAATCTCGGGAGAATCGCGGGATTTTTCGTGCTTGGGGGTTTGATTGGGCTGATCGGCTCTGCAATTAAGCCTTCTAGCCTTACCTTGGGTGTTATGACCATAATTATCGGATTGGTAATGTTGATTTTGGGATTGCAACTGACGGAACTTTTTCCCAGATTTGCTAAGTTTAAGATAACATTGCCTAAATTTATTACCAAAGTTTTGGGTATTGCCGATAAAAGTAAAAACGAATATAGTCATACCAACTCTTTTGTTTTGGGTGCTCTGACTTTTTTTCTTCCCTGTGGGTTTACTCAGGCCATGCAGCTTTTTGCCGCCAGCTCTGGTAATTTTCTTGAAGGAGGAATAATCATGGCAATATTTGCCTTGGGCACTACACCGGGTCTTTTGGGTATTGGTTGGCTTTCTTCTGTTGTCAAAGGCGGATTTGGCAGAATATTTTTTAAGCTGGTGGGTATTTTGGTAGTAGTTTTGGCGATATTCAATCTAAATAACGGCTTAAATTTAGCAGGTTTGAATTTTGAGATTAAAAAACCAGCCAATACCAGTCAGACTATTGATGAGACAAATATAAAGATAGAAAACGGAGTGCAAATTGTCAAAATGGATCAATTAAGTAATGGCTATAAACCCAATCACTTTACTGTTAAAAAAGGCTTGCTGGTAAAATGGATAATTAATTCATTAAATCCTAATTCCTGTGCGGCATCGATCATTGTGCCCAAACTGAAAATAGAAAAATTTTTAAATGCCGGCGAGAATGTCGTGGAATTTACTCCTACGGAAACAGGGCGGATCAATTTTTCCTGTGGCATGGGTATGTATCGAGGCTATTTTGAGGTAGTAGATGCCAACGGGCAAGCCAGTAATTTTAGCCAGAATGATGATACCAGCGATCTCCCCCGTTCCTGTTGTAGCGGACAAAACAACTAAAATAAGGTAAAATAAATATATATCCACCTTCAGGTTTACCCCGACGTAACATCGGGGTGCACCTTTCGGTAGGACTTCCCCGATGTAGCATCGGGGAGCGAAGGAGTTTATGAAAAAACAATATAAAATTGCACGATGGTAGCTAAAATCAA
>JAMDBS010000061.1 GCA_023487325.1 Patescibacteria group bacterium | reverse complement strand
GATTTGAAATTAAGCCCGCTTCCTTTATCGGTGCAATCTTTTCCTTTATTTTCATTTCTGCGCTTATCAGCCCCTTGGGCGGCGCTTTCGGCGCGCTTATTTCCAACGGATTAAAATCTATCATGGGTTCAATCGCCACCTTTATTATACTTTTTGCCCTATCAGTAATATCTTTGCTGGTGACTTTTAATACTTCCATCAAGAGTCTGCGGGAAAGATTTGCGCCTACCACCGAAGAAAAAGCCGGAGTTAAAGTTCATGGCCACGAAGTGGAACCAAAAGTTTCTGTTTTCACCACTATGAAAGAAAAAGTTATTGGCAATAAAAATGCCGCAAGCAAAGAGCCAACAGCTCTAACCTCAAAAGCCGAAGAAGATGGTTGGGAATTTCCACCATTGGAATTATTGGAATTGCCCAGAGGAAAAGCTTCTTCCGGCAATATTGCCAAAAATGTGGAAATTATTCAAAAATCATTGGGGGACTTTAATATTGATGTTTCCATGGGTGATGTTAATATCGGTCCGACAGTCACTCAATACACCCTGAAACCAGCTGAGGGTGTTAAGCTCAACCAAATTACTGCCCGCGCCAATGATTTAGCTTTGGCTTTGGCAGCACATCCTCTAAGAATTGAAGCGCCTATTCCCGGCAAAGCTGCAGTAGGCGTGGAAATTCCCAATAAGATTCCGGCAGTGGTGACTTTGCGAGAAATTATTGAATCAGATCCATTTAAAAAAAGAAAATCTAATTTAACTATCGCTTTAGGCCGCGACGTGGCAGGAAATCCTGTAGCCATTGATCTTAAAAAAATGCCACATCTCTTGATTGCCGGCTCCACCGGTTCTGGCAAATCTATTTGTTTAAACGGCTTAATCAATTCATTTTTATATCAAAATTCTCCGGCTGAAATGAGATTAATTATGGTTGATCCAAAACGGGTGGAATTTACCCGCTACAACGGCATTCCGCATTTATTGGCGCCGGTAGTCACTGAAGTTGATAAAACCGTCAATGTTTTGAAATGGGCGGTGGCAGAAATGGATCGCAGGTTTAAGTTGTTTGCCGAAACCAAGAGACGCGATATTGAATCGTACAATGATCACCCGCCAGATGGCAAATTGCCGTATTTGGTTGTGGTGATTGATGAGCTGGCGGATTTAATGGCTCAATCAGCCCGTGAGGTTGAGGCAGCTATTGTTAGACTGGCGCAGATGGCTAGGGCCACCGGTATTCATTTGGTAGTAGCCACACAGCGTCCCAGCGTGGATGTAATTACCGGACTTATTAAAGCCAATATTATTTCTCGAATTGCTTTTGCGGTGGCTAGTCAAATTGATTCGCGCACTATTTTGGATATGTCTGGCGCGGAAAAATTATTGGGTCATGGCGATATGCTCTATATCGGCGGGGAATTAGGCAAGCCCAAACGCGTGCAGGGAGTGATGATTACAGAAAGGGAAGTTAAAGCAGTGACAGATTTTTTAAAGCGCGGTGGCCAGGCGCAATATGACGACTCTATAATTAATTACCAACCGGCGCGAGTTGGTAGTGGTGCTGCCGGCAGTGAAGTGGATGATGCTCTGTACGAAGAAGCCAAACAAGTAGTGGTGCAGGCCGGCAAGGCATCGGCAAGTTTACTGCAAAGGCGTTTGCGCGTTGGCTATGCTAGAGCTGCCAGACTTTTGGATGTTTTGGAAGCCGAGGGCGTGATTGGTCAAGCCGAGGGCGCCAAGCCTCGCGATGTTTTGATTGGCCCAGAAATTTTAGCCATGCAAGAAGATATCGAGAAAAAATCATCAGCTATCCCCAATGGCAATTTACCGCCAGTTGATACCTCCGAACAGAGACAGCAGAATAATATAGAAAAATAATGTACAAAGTTTTCCACAGAAACAGTTGTTTGACATTATTTTTTTTTATTCTATGATAAAAATGTACTAACAAAAATTTTTAATAAATTCCCAAGGAGGGGAAAGTGTTGAAAGTTGAAGTTGATAAAATTTTGCCTGTGACAGAAGCACGGGCGAAGATTGCTTTAGTTGTTGACGAAGTAGCTAAAGGCAATATTTATGTTCTCACTCGCGGCGGCAAGCCTATTGTGGCAGTGGCGCCAATTAAGTATTTTAACAATATCAAAACAGAAGAGATGAAGGCGGTTTCCAAAGAATCAAAGGAGCCAATGGTTGTTGCCAAGCAGGATAAGACTATGGAAATTGTCAAAGAAAAGCCCAAAAAACTAAAACTCAAAGAAGAGCCAGAGGAAGCGGTGGAAGCTGTCAGCAAGAACGACGACGAGGATCTGCCGGCCGGCATTGATTTGGGCAAGGTGGAAAAGGCTTTGGCTCAGGTCAATTATCAAGCCCAATAAATACATTTAAACGTAAAATTAAATGCAATTTTTTAGACACAAAAAAATTAAAAACGATAAACAGTTTGGCGAAATTCTATCAAAAGAAAGGAAGCGCCAAAATTTTAGTTTGGAAGTGGCGGAAGAAAAAACCAAAGTCAGCCTAAAATATCTTCAAGCAATGGAGGCCAGTGATTTTAGTAATCTGCCTGCCGATGTCTATGCCTTGGGATTTTTGCGTCGCTACAGCGATTTTTTAGGTCTAAATTATCAAAAAATCAGTGAAAATTTTTTAGAAGATAAACAAATTTATTCCACGCTATCTTATAAAAATAATCATGATAAGCCCAGTATTATCAAACCAGCTTTCAATCGCACATTATCCAAGGGTCCGTCTCTGGTGGTGACGCCAAAAATTCTCTTAAGCGGTTTGGTGATTTTTTTGGTGGTGGGCATTTTGGGCTATATTTTTTATCAAGTTAAATCTTTTGCTGCTGCTCCCCCACTTTCCATCGCCGGTAATTTCGCCAACATGAAAGTCAAAGTTAATTCTATTACTGTTGATGGTCAGACTGATGCCTCGGCTAGTCTGATGATTAACAATCAGCCGGTAGCCGTAGATGCCAGCGGCAAATTTAGCCAGGAAATCAAATTAATATCAGGAGTCAACGAGATTGAAGTGACAGCA
>JAMDBS010000096.1 GCA_023487325.1 Patescibacteria group bacterium | reverse complement strand
CTAACCACTGATTTTATTCCCAGATTGCACAGATTATAATTATCCGTGTGTATCAGTGAAAAAGATCTGTGGAAGGTTTACCTTATATAATAGGTGGGAGTAATCAAAAGGGGTTGAATTACCCCCACAGAATATTAATCTAGCAAATTCAATTGCGAAAGTCAAGACAAATTATCTTGGTTTTAAAAAAAAATAAATTTCCTGGTCATTATAAACCAATTTTGAGCCCGGTTGATGATAGAATTTATTAGTCAAAAATTTTTTAGCTTGATAGTCTCGAGAGTATTTTTCTAATAATAAATTGAGTTTTTGGGGAAAAATCGGTTTCTTGGCAATATTTTTGATCTTAATTTGATGATCACAATTAAAATTAAATTTATGACATTTTCCAATCCACAAATTTTTAGCCGTAAACTTTTCTAAAGTATTATTTTTATCTACCAGCACTAAAAAACTGCCATATTCTTGGGCGTGATAAAAATTTCTTGGGCTAATTGAAAGATAATCGTCTGAAACAAATCTATTAAAACAAAACTTGCCGGCTGAATCTTTACCTTTGGCTCTCTGCCCTAAGAATTGACTAGCCGCCAAAGCCAAAGCCCTGGCTGTCCAAATCTTACCCTTTTCAACAATAACAAAAATATCAATATCAGAATGCCTAGTACTATTAAATTTCGCCAGTGATCCGGTGATAGCCACTAGCTTAATAAAAGAAAAATTAGCCAATAATTTGGCAAATTTTTGAGCTTTTTGGAGGCGCAATTTATTTAATTCGTTCATGATCGTTCGTGAGGATGAATTCTTATTTCATTGTCATTGGCGATAATTGAAGAACCGGGCTGATTGATATTTGGATATTTTTTGTTGAGAGCTTTTAGATGCTTTTCTCTGAGATTTTTTTCTGTCATAGCTCCAAATTTTCCCGCCAAAGCCCATTCTAGAAATTTTCTAATATTGGTCAATGAATGGCTATGCACTAAATTGAGGGCTTTTTTGGGACGGAAATAGCCAAATTTTTCCATCCATTTATTAGCAATAATAAATTTTTGGTAAAGCCCGCCAACATCAAACATTGGCACCATCTGGGTATAATCTTGAGCATGATAACTATTTTGCGGGTTGATTACCAAATAAGCATTGGTGACAAAACGATTAGGGCAAATCTTGCCGGCACGTTCATTGATTGCCTCGCCGGTTCGTAACTGTCCGATAAATTTTAATAAAGATCTGCAAAAGGCTCGACAAGTCCAAATTCGGCCGGCTTTAGCAATAATAAACATGTCTATATCAGATGAAGGTTTGATAGTGCCATAAGACATAGAACCAGTCACTGCCACCAATCTAATAAATGGCACCATCTGCAAATACCAGCTGACTAAATCTGCTTTTTTCCATCTTTTTTCGCTCAAAGTTCTGTTCATATTTTTTAAAATTTAGGATTAAAAGACTACGATTTTGTTATCGTTTCAATTAAGCTCTCCTAATTTGAAGTATACTCTTGTTTATGATAAAGTAAATAGAGAAAAATGTATTTCCTTCCACAGATTTTTTTATCACAGATTACACAGATAATTATTCGTTATTAGCAAAAAAAGTTATTGGTGAGGAAAATAAAAGGAATTTTTATGAATAAAAAACGATCGCTTTCGGGTATTAGATGCAGCGGTATAATTCACATTGGCAATTATCTAGGCGCCATAAAAAACTGGGTAGTCAATCAAAATAAAATGGCTAATATTTATTTTTTAGCTGATCTACATGCTTTAACTACACCCATTGAACCAAAAAAGTTGAGAGAAAATACTTACCAAAGCTTGGCGCTATATCTTGCCTGTGGCATTGACCCTAATAAATCCATTATTTTTCTGCAATCCCAAGTGCCAGCGCATGCAGAGCTAACCTGGATTTTAAATACCGTTGCCTATATGGGCGAATTGCGCCGGATGACGCAATTTAAAGATAAATCTGCCAAAACTAACACTGAAAAAGCTGGGGTGGGCTTATTCGATTACCCTGTGTTAATGGCCGCAGATATTTTGCTTTATCAAACCGATCTGGTGCCAATTGGCGAAGATCAACTGCAGCATGTCGAGCTGGCGCGAGTTTTAGCCAGACGTTTCAACCATCGCTATGGCGAAGTATTTAAAATCCCCGAACCGCAAATTAGCAGAAGCACAATGCGAATTATGGGCTTAGATAATCCTGAGAAAAAAATGAGTAAATCTGCCGAAAGTGAATACAACTATATTGCCCTGACCGACTCGCCGGAGTCCATCAAGAAGAAAATTTCTAAAGCTGTCACCGATAGTCAACAAGGTATTATTTTCGACCCAAAACGTGCGGGCCTATATAATCTTTTAACTATTTATCAGGCGTTTTCGGGGCTTGAACCAAAGGCCATTGAAAAGAAATTTGCGGGCAAAGGCTATGGTGATTTCAAGACTGACTTATCCCAACTAATTATTGCCAAATTGGCGCCGATTCAAGAAAAATATCAACAAATAATTGCTGACAAAACTTATCTTGATAAAATTTTCGCCGAAGGCGCCGCCAGGGCCTCCAAAATCGCCAACGTTACTTTGAAGGAAGTAAAAAATAAGGTTGGATTGATATAATTTTTAGTTCTAGCTTAAACTCTCAATATTAGTTCTTATTTTATTTTCCCAATCAATCTCCTCAAATTGATGGAGTAATTGATTGATATATTTTTTGAGCTTATCATATTTTTCTTGGGTCTTGGCTTCGAATTTGATAGTCACATAAGGACCATTTTGAGAGTAGCGAATGACAAACATTCTATCTGGCATATCCAATCTTACCCCATCTCCTGCGCGTTCATCATCAATAATTTGGGCATCAGGAAAATCTTTTTTCAAAATTGGGCTGATTTTTGTGATTAGCTCAACTTTCTTGTCATCAGCGCAATAAACTTTAATTTCCGGGCTGGAAATGTATTCTGGCAAAACAGAAATAGCCTGATGCAAAGATTGATTTGTTCGGGATAAATAGTCTAATAATCTTAAGGTGGCATAGCAGC
>JAMDBS010000115.1 GCA_023487325.1 Patescibacteria group bacterium | reverse complement strand
AGCTATTCGACAAAACAAACCTGTTAACTGGTTTGTTTTTATTTACTCTATTGACAAGGTTGGCGGTATCTGATGAAATAGGTATAGACAATACTTTCCCTACGAGGGAAGAAAGGGGGTGAGCAAAAAATGGCATATTCAGTAAAATCAAAAAAGACCGGTGAAAACTATTTCCTTCACAAAAAAGATGTCACCTTAAGAGGTGGACGCCGACAGACCATTTATTACTTTGCTAGAACTGAAAAAGCTGACGCTATCGATGAGCTTCCAGGCGGCTACGAAGTGATGGAAAACAAACGCACAGGTCTTCCAATGCTTAGAAAAGCAAAATAAGACAACTATCTACAAATACAAGAGAACTTGCTATTCGATAATGTTCGTAGCGAGTTTTCTTGTATTTGGGGAAGGCACCTTGAAATTTTTGGACTTTTGAACTATAATGATATAGGTAATCAAAAATAAATTTTAATTATTAGTATAATGAAAAGATCAGAACTATTTTTTAGTTTTCTTTTAGTGCCGATTGATGCCTTGATGATTCTTTTGGCTTTTATTTTCTCCTATTATTTAAGAGAGCATCAAGGCGATATTATTTCTTTCTGGCTATTCTCGGATTATATTAAATTTATCCTGATGATTTTGCCTTTCTGGATCATAATTTTTGCGCTGGAAGGGTTGTACAAGGTTCAAAAAAACCAGCGTGGCATCAACGAATTTTCCAAAATTTTGATCGCTGTAAGCGCTGGCATTATGCTGGTGGTGGCCTGGATCTTTTTATCAAGAACCCTGTTTTTCTCTCGTCTAGTGGTAATCTATGCCTGGATATTTACTTTTCTATTTGTGCTAATTGGCAGGCAGTTAATCAGCTTTTTACAAAAGTATCTTTATCGCTATTCTATTGGTGTGCATCGAGCTATCCTAATTGGCAAAAATGAAGTCAGCTATGATATTTTAAGAGAAATTCAAAAAAGCAGAGGCTTAGGTTATAAGTTTGTCGGGTTTATTTCTGTGCCCAGCGACGATAATTATAAGGTTAAGGAGAATTATAAAGAATTAGGTACAGTGGATAATTTGGAAAAGATAATCAACAAAAATCCAGTTGACGATGTGATTTTAACCGATACCAATCTTTCCGATCATCGCGTTTTAAAAATAATTCAATATTGCCAAGACAATCAGATTGCTTTTAGCCAGATCCCCAATTTATTTAAAGTGCGTACCAGCAATGTTCATCTGACCACCTTGGCTGGCATCCCCTTGGTAGAGTTTATCAAAACACCGCTGGATGGCTGGGGCAAACTATTTAAGAGAATTGCTGACATTATTTTTTCATTAATTTTCATCATAGTTTTTTCGCCGATATATCTGATTGTGGCCATACTGATTAAATTTGATTCGCGGGGCCCAATCATCTATTGCAATGAAAGAGTGGGCGAGAATGGTAAAATATTTAAACTATATAAATTTCGCAGTATGAAGATAGAATACTGCATTGGTGATGGCTATGGCGGCGATAAAGCTTTAAAAATTGAAAGCAAGTTGATTAAAGAAAAAAGCCAAAGAAATGGCCCGGTTTACAAAGTGCTGGAGGACCCGCGACGCACTAAATTGGGCAGAATTTTGGAGCGTAGCAGTCTGGATGAATTTCCGCAATTTTTCAATGCGCTTTTTGGACAGATATCAGTGGTGGGGCCCAGACCGCATCAGCCGAGGGAAGTGGCTAAATATCAGCCATGGCAGAGGAAAGTTCTGCGCATCAAACCGGGCATTACCGGTATGGCGCAAATCTCCGGACGTTCGGATTTGGATTTTGATGAGGAGGCAAGATTGGATATTTATTATATTGAAAATTGGTCTTTGTGGCTGGATGCTAAAATTGTCTTAAAAACCCCAGCCGCCATTTTTAAACCTCGAAAATCTGTGTAATTATGAAAATTGCGCTGGTGCATGAATTTTTAACGCAGTATGGCGGAGCAGAGAGAGTGCTGGACGCCTTTTTGGAAATCTGGCCAAAGGCCACTATCCACACGCTCATTTACGATAAAGCTAAGATGGGTAAATACTATGACCAATACAAGATTAAAACCAGTTTTTTGCAGAAATTTCCTGCGCCGCCGCCAGCCAGATACAAGTGGTGGCTGCCCTTGTATCCCAAAGCCATTGAGAGTTTTGATTTTTCGGATTATGATTTAGTATTTTCCGACAGCTCTGCTTTTGCCAAAGGTGTTATCACCAAAAAGCCAACCAAGCATATTTGCTACATGCACACGCCCACTCGCTATTTATGGAGCGTCACCAAAGAATATTTGCGTGATGCGCCGATCCCGTCCATTGTCAGGCCGATTATGCCGCCAGTGATAAATTTATTAAAAAAATGGGATTTTAAGGCTGCGCAAAGACCAGAGTATTTGATCGCCAACTCAAAAAATGTGGCCGAAAGAATCAAAAAATTTTACCATCGCAGTGCTAATGAAATTATTTTCCCGCCGGTCGATACTAAAAAATTCACTATTAAAAATATCCCCAGAGATTATTGGCTGGTAGTTGGCAGACAAGAACCTTATAAGTGTACTGATTTAGCCATTGCCGCGGCCAACAAATTAAAATTTAAATTAGTGGTGGCCGGCAGCGGCACTAAAATTGAAAAATTTACCAAAATTGCCGGGCCAACTGTTAAATTCGTTGGCCGAGTTAGCGACGAAAAACTGGCCGAGCTTTATACCGGTTCAATCGGTTTAATATTCCCGCCTGAGGAAGACGCCGGCATTACCCCTTTGGAAGCCATGGCCTCTGGCAGACCGGTAATGGCTTACAACGCTGGCGGTGCCCGTGAGACAGTTATCCCAGGCTTATCCGGTGAATTTTTTGACCAGCAAACTGTGGCTTCTTTGGTTGCTAAAATCGCCAAATTTGATTATAATAAATATGACCCAATAAAAATCCGCAATCACGCTTTATCTTTTGATAAAGAGATTTTTAAAGATAAAATTAAAACCGCAGTGAAGAAAATAATGAAATAAACTCCACAAATCTTTTTACACAA
>JAMDBS010000168.1:597-3051 GCA_023487325.1 Patescibacteria group bacterium | reverse complement strand
AGGAATCTGAGAAAGGCTACTATGCGGAAAGCGTGGCCAACCGAGATCTTGATGAACCCAAAACCATTATTGCCAATTTGTCTAAAAGATTGTTGGCTGAAGCCAATCAAAGTAAATACTACGGCGCCTTGGCTAGCTTTCTGATTCAAGAATTAAACGAAAAACAAATCCTCTTATATTTTAATAATCCCACTTTGGAAAATATCACTTTGGCTAAAAATTGGGGCGGCAAAGTGGCAGAGACACGAACCGACTATCTAGCTGTTAATAATGCCAATTTGGGCGGACAAAAATCCAGCTTAAATATTTCCCAAACTTTAGAATTCGATGCTTTTATCAATGACAAAAATGAGGTGATAGATAATTTAAAAATCACCCGCGTGCATACTGGCGACGGCTCTTGGCCGGATGCGGAAAACAGAAACTATATGAGAATATTAGTGCCCAAAGGCAGTCGGCTGCTAAGCGCAGAATTGGATCGAGCGGATGTCACCAGTGCCATCGAGACCAAAGATGATTCGGGTAAAACCAGCTTTTGTTTGTGGGTCAACACGCCGGTCGGCGGCACCAAGATTTTGGAAATTTCCTACGAACTGCCATTTTATTTAAAAAACAAAAAATACTATTCTCTGACCTTGCAAAAACAACCAGGCGAGCTTAACAGCGAAGCCAAGGTGATCGTAAATGATGCGGTAAAGTTTAATGATAAACTCAGCACTGATCAGATTGTTAAATTTTAACTATAACTTAAATCTAAAAACTAATAACGAAAAACCATAACTAAAATCTTAAAACTATAGCTAAAATCGAAAATGAAAAACCATAACTTAAATCTAAAAAATGATGTTAAAAGACGAGCCTATATTTACGCTTTGGATATTATTAAGTTTGTGGAAAGCTTGCCGAGCGACAACGCTACAAGAATCATTGTTAATCAATTGATAAGGTCAGCAACTTCTGTCGGCGCTAATATTATTGAGGCTCAGGCCTCTAGCTCCAAGAAAGACTTTATCAATTTTTACCACCATGCCTTGAAATCAGCCAATGAATCAAAATTTTGGTTATGCCTTTTGCGAGATAGCAAAAAAGCTGATTATAATAAAGCGCAAGCAATCATTCAAGAAACCATAGAAATTAGCAATATTTTAGGGTCAAGTCTTTTAACCATGAAGGGTAAAAAATAGTTTTTACTTTTTAGTTGTGGTTTTTAGCTTTTCGTTTTAAGTTATTAGTTAGGAATATATGTTTATTAGGAGCACAAAACAATCTAAAAATAGCCAAGGAAGCGCTTTAATCATCACCATCCTCCTTATAACCGCCATCTCCACGGTTCTCTTTAGCGTGGCGCGCTTAACCTACTCGGATTTGGCGCAAGCCACACGCTTGGAAGAATCCATCACTGCCAACTATGCAGCCGAATCCGGCATCGAACTCGGTCTCCTCTCCTACCGCTTCAACCACGAAGCAGAAACTAACAATCCTCTGGGTTCTAATTGTACCAGCAATAATAACTGCGCTTATACTGAGACTTTGCCACCTAATACTTATCACGGCGGCAGTCTGGATCTCGATTTTGCCTCTACCCCTCTATCCCTCTACCCCTCTACCCCTTCTTCCGCATCATCTGCGTCAGCATCCGCGCCATCCGCGTCTATGAGGATGTGGTTTATGGAGAGTCAGTTGGGAAGTTGGGAAAATATCAGATCAAATAATGGTGATGGTAGTCCCAAACTCCTCAAAGACCAAACCATTGAGTTGGATTTGAGCAATCAATATAATCAGCCTTTGCAGTTTTTTTGGACTAGTGCGAAGATTGCGATGGACAAAATCCCTACTGATTTTGGTGTAGAATGTGATGTGGGTGAAAATGAGTGCAATTATCCGCAAGTGAGAAATCCAGAATGCACCTCACAAGAAGTATGCAACCCACCTATAGTCCAGCCTCTATTCGGCATGGAGTTTACTTTAAGCAAGATTGATAGTAGTGGTAATGCCACCCCGTGCGACAAAGGCTTTATCAAATCAGGCAAAAAATCCATTGAATTCAAAGATGCAACGCCTCAAAATGTAGACCCAAAGCCCTATATAAGCTGGCAATGCGGAGAGGGACAATACAAATTAAGGATCAAACCTCTAATAGGTATTTCCGATGCGGTTGGTAGGGAAAATGACAGGCCATATGTGTATTATGCGGTGCAAAAACCGAATGGTATCCCAATTGACAACGGCACTACACATATTGTTTCTACGGGCACCTACGGATCAACCAGGAGAACATTGACTATTGATCTTGATAGAAGTTCTACAAAATTATTGGGGCTTTACGACCTAATTTTGGGTGGATTAACGGGCGCTGTTACGGGCACGTCTACTGTTAGCCCGAGCCCATCACCCACGCCCTGAAAATTTCTAATTTCTAATTCCCAATGAATTGATCAATAATATGCCTCGATA
>JAMDBS010000168.1:0-587 GCA_023487325.1 Patescibacteria group bacterium | reverse complement strand
ATGTGTGTCAATATAAATTTATAAAAATTATTAAAGCTCCAAAATTAATGAGTGCCGATCAAATTGGGCTTATTAGCAACTCAGCGCCTTTGGCTGGTTTGGTGCCCCATCGCACTCAAAAAGGGATTAAAATGCTTCGAGATTTAGGTTTTAAGGTAAATCTTGGAGATTCTGCTTTTAAGATAGCCGATTATGTTGCCGGGACTCCCGAGCAAAGAGCTAAAGATATTAATTCTTTTTTTAAAGACAAGAAAACAAAAGCGATTATTTCCTTTATAGGCGGTGATCATAGCAACCAGATATTGAGTTTATTAGATTTTGATCAAATAAAAAATAATCCAAAAATAATTATGGGTTTTTCTGATTCCACGGTTCTCCTTCTGGCGATTTATAGTCAAACTGGTCTTGTCACATTTTATGGTCCGTCAGTATTAAATCAATTTGCCGAAAATCCCAAGATATTAGACTATACTTTAAATTATTTTAAAAAAGCAGTTATGTCTGATTCGGCTATTGGAAAAGTCACGCCATCATCTTCTTGGACAGAAGAGATAATGGATTGGTTTAAAAAGAAAGATACTATAAGA
>JAMDBS010000137.1:15363-15910 GCA_023487325.1 Patescibacteria group bacterium | reverse complement strand
TTGAATAATTGGTCGAATAGAGCGTATTATTCGTCTAGTGTGTAAATGGAAGGGATTCGAAGTCATAGAATTAAGTATTCAAGAAGATCATATCCATGCCTGTTTTGGTATCGATCCGAGATATTCAATCAGCTATGCCATGAGTATCATCAAGGGGAAATCTTCGGGATGGGTGAAGAAAGGGAACAAAAGAATCCAAGGCATCTGTGACAAAGGTTCCCTTTGGGCACGAGGTTACTTTGTTTCCACCATTGGCATCGATGAATATATCATTCGTCGCTATGTCTCCCACCAAGAAAAACACAATCAACGCAATCTTCCCACTCTATTCGACCAATTATTCAAAGAACTACAATAGTTAAAGCGGGCATGCGCCCGCAGAACAAAAGCCACCAGCCCTCAGGCTGGTGGTAGTTTACTGTTGATATTTGATTAGTAATTTGAACCATATAGAAACTTCAACAAAGATTGCAGCCATTATTTTGTTGTAAATTTTAAGATAGTAAGGTAGAATATAGCTATGAATAAAGATGAAATTAGAATTTTT
>JAMDBS010000137.1:0-15353 GCA_023487325.1 Patescibacteria group bacterium | reverse complement strand
GGGAAATCTTCGGGATGGGTGAAGAACAAGATTTGCGCCGTCGCCAACCGGCGAATTGCATATTGGCGGAGCACGCACTGCTTTATTTAATTTTTTATTTGCCCACCATAATAAGGGTAAAATTATTTTGCGTATCGAAGATACTGATCAAAAAAGGTTTGTTAAAGGCGCACAAGAAAGGTTAATAGAAAGTCTAAAATGGCTGGGTATATATTTTGATGATGGTCCTTACATACAATCTCAGAGAATAGAAATTTATCAAAAATATGCGCAAGAACTGGTTGAAAAAGGCGCAGCTTATTATTGTTTTTGCTCACCGGAGCGATTAGACAAAATGCGCGAGATGCAAGCCAAAAATAAACAAGCGCCAATGTATGATCGAACCTGTTTGCAATTGACCAAAGAGCAAATTAAGGAAAAATTAGCGCAAAAAATTCCTTACGTCATTCGTTTAAAAGTGCCGAGCTTGGGAAAAGTTGTTTTTAACGATTTAATTCGTGGCAAAATCGAAATCGATAATTCCACCATCGATGATCAAGTGTTAATGAAATCAGATGGTTTGCCAACATATCATTTAGCTAATGTTGTTGACTTCTACCTAATGCAGATTTCTCACGTTTTTCGCGGTGAAGAATGGCTGCCTTCAACTCCTAAGCATATTTTAATCTATCAAGCCTTTGGTTGGTTGCCACCCCAGTTTGGTCATATCCCGCTTATATTAGCGTCAGACAAATCCAAGCTCTCTAAGCGCCATGGCGCTGTTTCGGTAGAAGAATTTAAAAAACTCGGTTATTTGCCAGAGGCATTAGTGAATTGTATTGCCTTACTTGGTTGGAATCCGAAAGACAACCGTGAATTATTTACGCTAACAGAATTAATAAAAGAATTTGATATTACTAAGATTAATAAAGCCGGTGCGATATTTGATATTGAAAAACTAAATTATTTTAATAAGCATTATATTAATAAAATGGATAATAAAACATTAATCTCAAAACTCAAAACTCAAAACTCAAAGTTTCAGCATAAAACTCAAAACTTAGATAAGATTATTACAGTTATAAAAAGCAGAATGGTGAAATTAACTGATTTTGCGGAATTAGCCAAGCCGTTTTTACAGGAATTAAAATATAATCCAGAATTATTAATCTTTAAAAAATCCACCAAAGAGGCGACCATCAAAGGCCTTAAGTTTACAACTTACAACTTACAACTTACAACTTCAGCTAAGTGGAACAAAATAGAAAACTTAAATAAAATTTTGTTAGACACAGTTAAATCTGGGCAGTTTTCCAACGGTGATATTTTTTGGCCAGTACGGGTGGCTTTATCAGGATTGGAAAAAAGTCCCTCGCCAACAGAAATGCTTTGGGTTTTAGGAAAAGAAGAATCGTTAAAAAGAATTAAAAAAGCGATAAATTACTTAAAATAGGAGCTTTATTATGAGCAAAAGAAATTATTGGCCAGTTATTTCTATTATTTTAGCGATCGTTGTATTGATAGCAGCAGGCATTTATATTTTTTATTGGCAAAAGAATAGTAAAATTTATAACCCCAAACCGCCCCAAATAGTTAGTTCGCCAGACGAGATCAAAACAGCTCAATATACTAATGCCGAATATGGAATTACAGCTAATTACCCCTTTAGCTGGAAGCAATCATATTTAGGCGGCGACAAAAATGTGACCGAGCCGCTTAAGCGAGAAAATATTGTTTTCCTATACGATCCAAATAATTTAAAGTATGAAAACGATCCAATAAGTGCCCAAGTGAGTGCCAAAATTTTGCGTTTTGTGGTTGAACAAGATAAGCAAATTAATTTTCAAGAAGACTGGCTTAACTATATTAAAAGTAAAGTCGATGACTATATTGCAACTTTTGCCTCAGAAAGAGGTTACTCCCTAATATCGCTTTCCTCGACTAATATTAATGGCCTATGGGCAGTAGAAGAAAAATATCTTGAACCAAGCGATATCCAATCACGCGATTTATATATTTACAACAAAAGCAAACATGAATTTTATCAAATTATTACTAAGGCGCCAAAAGCCATATACGATAAAGCCTATCCGTATTTAGATTTAATCGTCTCAAGTTTTAAAATTTCGCAATGATAAAGAAATTATTCAATAGTCAAAATTCTCTAAAGGGTGCGACGATAATCTTAATAGTAACCTTTACTTTTTCTAATTTGTTAGGTTTAATTAGAGACCATTTTTTAGCTCAAAAAATTCCTACTACTTTTTTGGATTGTTATTATGCGGCTTTTCGATTACCTGATTTAATTTTTAATCTCTTGGCGTTGGGCGCGATTTCAGCGGCCTTTATACCAGTTTTTAGCGCCTATTTAGCAAAAAAAGATACCAAAGAAGCTTGGAAAGTCGCTAATTCATTTTTAAATATTGTCGTAGTTTTTTTAATTATTTGCCTTATCATCTTAGCAATTTTAATGCCAATTTTAATTCCTTTGCTCGTGCCCGATTTTGATAGTGAAAAACTATCTCTAACCATAAAACTGGCGCGGTTAATGCTAATTTCGCCCATACTTTTTGGCATTTCCTATATTTTATCTTCAATATTAAACTCATTTAAAAGATTTTTAGTTTGCTCTTTTTCGCCGCTTGTTTATAATCTATCCATTATAATTTTTACTGTATTATTTGCAGATAAAATTGGCGTTTACGCACCCGTTATCGGTGTTTTGGTAGGCGCGCTTTTACATCTGTCAATACAATTGCCCACAGCAATCTTTTTGGGTTGGCGGCCTAGTTTTATCTTTGAATGGTTTAATAGCGGTGTCAAAAAAATTATTGCGCTTATTTTCCCGCGCGCTATAGGTTTAGGCGCAATGCAAATAATGCTGATTTTTTTTACAGCCATTGCTTCTTCGCTTGGCGCTGGCTCTATTGCCGTTTTCAATTTAGCCGATAATATTCAAACTATGCCAACGGCGGTTTTTAGCAATTCTTTAGCGGTAGCTATTTTTCCTAATTTATCGCAAGCCGCTTCATTGGATAAAAAACAAGAATTTTCTAATTTAATCTGGAAAAGCATACGCGCAATAGTAATGGTTTTAATTCCCGCTGGCGTGGCAATAATATTGCTTCGGGCGCAAATTGTGCGTTTGATTTTGGGTTCTGGGCATTTTGGTTGGCAACAAACGATTGATACTGCCAATACTTTAGGTTGGTTTGCCGCAGCGTTAGTTTTTCAAGGACTTATACCGATAATTGCTCGGGCCTATTATGCTCGTCACAATACCAAAACACCTACAACTATTAGTATTATTTGTATGGCGCTGAGCGTGATCTTGGCATATATTTTAAGCAGATCAATGGGTGTTTCTGGCTTGGCGTTAGCATTTTCTATTTCTGGCTTTATTAATGCTTTGCTTTTATATGTATTTTTGCGGCAAGAGAATCCCGATTTAAAAATCGAAGAAAAAAATTTTTTGATTTTTGTAACCAAAGTGATTTTTTCTACTCTAATCATGGCTATTATTATCCAGGTTACCAAATATGCCATCAATCCATTTCTAGATATGACAAGATTTTGGGGCATATTTGTTCAGGCCGGTAGTTCATTATTATTAGGCTTAACTTTTTATATAGGCCTAGCTTTATTTTTTGGCTTCCAAGAACTATATCAAATTATTGATGTCTTTAAAAAGAGATTCATTTATGGTCGCCAGGGCATCCAGGGGAAAAAGTAAATTCTATCCGTTGGTCCGAGCACTTTTGGTGTTGTTTGCGGCTGCGGCATTGGGGTAGGCGAAGTTACTACGGGTTTATTTTCATTAGTTTGATTTTGCGCGCCCCTACTTGGACTAATTTGTTTAGCTTTAATAATTAAACGACGCAAATTAGTGCCAGCCGGAGTACAGGTCATAAGCGCTAAAATCGGTTCATCAACTTGGTTTAAAACATCCACCTGTTCTGGCTTAACAGTTATTTTTTCATATACTCGATAAATATAAACAACATTATTATAGGCAAGAGCGATCTCGTCGCCATTTTCCAGTTGATCCAAATTGGCAAAGACCGTCTTATATTGTCCCTTGTCCCACCAATAATATGAACTATGGCCAGAAATAAAAATTGGTCCTTTGCCGCTGTCGGGCAGCGGGGTAAAACCATAATGCACTACGCCTTTTTGCAAATTTGCCAGCATAGTTTTTTCCTCAAAAGGAGAATTCCAGACAATTGGCGCCTTGATGTTAATTTTGGGTATTATTAAATTATCATTATCTAAATCAGACAAAGCTAAATTCTGATTTGAAGCTGCAGCGCTTGCGCCATTTGTAGGGGTTTGTTGGGCAGTTTGGCTGGTGGATTTTTTTACTTCAGGCAGAAGAACCGTACTATTGGTTTTATTTTCCGGAACCAATTCAGCCACTTTTGGTTGGTTGGATTTAGTTAAGAGATATTTTATCTTGGAATAATAAGCAGGAGCAGTTAAAAATAAATAAACTGCTATGACAGCCAAAATAAAAGCCAAAAATATTTTCAAGCCATTAACGACTTTATCTTTTAAAGAAGAACCCCGAGGCTCGTTTTGTTCTTCGGTTTGTGTCTCGGTTTGATTTTGTGTATCTTGTACAGAGTTCATAATTTTACGAATCATTACAAACAAACTATCGTCTAGCGTCTAAGGTCTAGCTGTCTATTTTTTTCTCAGTATCAACCACGAAACAACTCCGCCAAAAAGTAAGGCAATAAGGATATTAAACCACAGCGCGCCGCCAGTGGAGACTAATTTGCCTATCGAACTTAATTGATTGTCAGTGTTACTGCTGGCAAGACTATAAATTTGGTCTGGTTCAGGGTTAAGTTGGACTGGTGAACATTGAGGCGTGGTTGCTTCGACAGTATTGCTCTTGCCAGAGAGATTGTTGTTGCCACCCATAGCCTTAAGATAATAGCTGTATTTTATACTGCCAGAGAGATTTGCGAGTGTTGTGCTTGTTTTGCCGCCGCTTATACTAGTAATCATTTGATTAGTGGTGGCATTATATATCAAATAACTGTTTGGTGTGCCGCTTGAAGGTGCTTTCCAACTAAGTTCAATAGAACGGCAGTCGATTGTTTTAGCTGTTAGTTCTCGGGGTTCACTGGGAACTTCAGGAATCTCCCCCGGTTGGCACTCCTTTTCGCCTATTTGAGTGATCTTGACCGCAGAAGAATAGTTTTTGGGTGAAGCAGTATCAAAAGCCCGAACATAATAATCCTTACTTTGTCCCTCTGGTATATTTCCTATCCTATAAGAACGGGCGTTGGCGTCGAGGGTTGCGATGACAGTTGAGCTTGTGTTCGGACCATCGAGTATTTCGTACCCACCGATTGCAACGTTATCCGTAGCAGAATCCCACTTGATAAAATAATCTGCCGGACACAACATAGTGCTCCTAATATCTAAATTTTGTGGCGTTGTTGGTGGAGTCGTGTCGTCGCCCGGTGTAGGGGTTTGGCCGTTTGCATTTGCCTGATATTGAATTTGAAATTCGCCTATTGTGGGCGTATCCCAAATATGTTCTTGATCAGTAATATTTTTAAAAGTCATTTCAATTTTCAAATATTTACTGTTATCGGGAATTTTGCCTTGTAAATCTATACCGCTAATTTTTATTGCATCAGTTCCTTCCACGGAATCGCTCGGGCTACTCCAATCAGTTCCATTGGTCGAGCCGGAAAATTTATATTCTATTTTAGTGCCAGCGGGAATAGTTTGATCGCTGGGTATAAATTTTACAAATTTAGTAACATTTTCTGCGCCTGCTGAATATGTGTAAGTTCCACTGTCAAAATAGGTATCGATTTCTTTAGCGACTACTTTGGCGTTTTTGTCAGGGAAATTTTCGGCAGTATAATCGCGATTAAAATCATGCAGAAGATCGCCAGTAACACCTCCTACCACCCCTGTGCTGGTAAGAAAAAGTGCTCCTTCGGTGCCGGTTGATCCTGAATACATGCCTTTTATTGTGCCCATTCCAATATAATCACCAGTATTAGAGAGATCTTTCCAAATTAAAGTCGGCTTACCAAGATTTGTATCGTCTTTGCTTCTTGCTATAACAGCTTGCCCTTTTGTTCTTATGTCGCTGGCTGGATTTTTTGTTTCCGAATCGGCAGAAGCGGAAAAAAATGCCATTGGCCAAAGTCCATCCCATTCACACGGTAGAGGCAACCCATCAGAACACCCTCCCCAGTGCGCTCTGCTACCCAGGGATATTGGCGAATAATGATTAATTTGATTATTTGAAGAAATTCCAGTTTTGACAGCCTGATAAATAGAGCCTATACTGCAGACACTCTGATTATTTTCATTTTGGCCAGGATTACAAACGCTAGATCCAGATGCCGGGTGACTCGAGACTACATTACTAGAGTCAAATAAATTTAAACCTAAATATTTTTCCTTTGTGCCATTTAAGTCCCAAAATAATTTTCCTACTTCTTTTTTATTATTTTCGTCTGTTTTAAATACAATTTCGGGGTTTGTTTTGCTTAAATCAAAGGCATTTAGATTATAATCACGAATTTTTATATTATTACTACTATCTTTTGTAATCGAGCGGAGTAAGGCACTGAATCTATTTTTTACTTCATTTTCAACATTGGATGCAGTAGCATTGTCCAATTCGCTATTATTCGTTCTAATGCCAATAAATTGTTCATCTATTTTTTCATTGTCGCTCAGATTGGCTTTTAAATAAGCTGTGGCGTCTTTTTTTTCGGTTCCGAGTTTTATTTTATATACACTATTTGTATCTGTGACAACACTATTTTTTTCAACCGTAACTACTAAATTAGAATCCGGATTTCCGCCGCTGAGTTTTGAGCCATTAACCGTTGCAGTATATGTTTGAATAACTTCGGAGCCAAAAATAGTAATTCGGCCGGTGCGATAGGACCAAATTAAAATAGCTAAGCCAATAAGCGATAGGCTGATAAAAATTGAAAGAATTGTGCGCGATTTTAGAGACATATTTTCCTTTCTGCTATCGTCTAGCGTCTAAGGTCTGATTGTCTATTTTTTCCTTAGCATCAACCACGAAACAACGCCGCCAAAGAGTAAGGCGATTAAAATATTAAACCATAACGCTCCGCCGGTAGAAATGAGCTTTGCAACAGAACCAGCTGTTCCTGACGTACCGGTGGTGGAAGTGCCTGTGCCCGAAGTAGTGGCCGGTGAGTATACTTGTTGAATATTACAGCTGGGTGTGGTAACTGAAGCGATAGAGCTTTTGGCAGACAAGCCACTCGAAGTACCATCGTGAGCGCGAGCGTAGAATGAATAAGTCGCGTTAGCAGTCAAGGCGCTAAAAGTGTATTGAGTGTCGGAGGTAGAGGCTAAATAGGCGTCATTTTTAGCGCTATAAATATTGTAGCCTTTAACGTAGCTGTTATTTACTGCCGACCAAGTCAATTTTATTTGCGAACAAGACGGCGCAAAAGCATTGATATCGGAGATAACTACGCCATTAAAAAGACCAATAGAATTAGGGGTAGCGCTTTGACTTGGACTGGGAGTGCCAGAGACTTGGCCGCTTGATGTTGTCGAGGGACTAGGGCTTGGGGATGGGGTTGGAGTGACTTTGGTGACAACTAAATTTTTTGTTGCACTAGCATATTCCGTGCCGCTTATAGTCGTTTTAAAAATAATTGGATAAGTGCCTTCCAAGCCATCGCTTCTGGCAATCTTAAGGTTAAAGGATAATGTTCCATTTGCAGAAATACTTTTTCCGCTGGGTGAGTCATAGGTAAATCTGAAAGCAGGGTTATTTTCCAAGAGATTATTATTGTTATCATAAAATCCAAATGAATCTATGACACCGCTTTGGTTAACATTTGATTTGATAGTAACAGTACTGTTATAGGTATACTGTTCACCTGTAACAGGATTAAAATTACCGATAGTTACGACGTATGGCCCAGATGGTGTTTCCGATGCTCCCGGAGTGGGAGTCTGAGTAGTGCTACAGTGAGTGCTATCATAAATTACTTCAACATCGGACAATCCAGAGTATATAGTATAGGGGTTATTATTAATATCGGCAACTCTTTTATAAGCTCTTGTGTAGTATTTATATGCAGAACCAGCTGTTAAGCCTGAAATATTAGCACTCAAACTATCGCCAGCATCGACCGGGGAATCAAAAGCTGAAGATGTGGAGTATTGATAGCCATTTGCATCGGCTACTTTATCCCAACTTAGGGTTAGACTCTGGGGAGTTTGACTGGAATCGCAATTAACCATGCCTTTTAAATTTGTCACATTGCCAACAACGGGTTTAGCTTCGATGGTCATTTCTTTTATTGATGGACTCTTATTGTTATCGCCAGTCTGCATTGTTATTTCAAGATAATAATAAACATATTTATATTCACCGGGACCATTACCGCCGGTAGGAGTTAAATCCTTTAATGGTTCGTTAGTTTCTTGATCGGTAGTGTTTGAAATAGTAATTGGCGCTGGGGTTTGGACAGTTGAGCCTTGCAAACTACTTACAGCGTCCACAGATTCTTGGTTGCTTTGTACATATTTTGGGGTTATAGTTATAGAGCTGTGAGCCGGTAAAACGAGATTCGTTAAAGTAATTTTTGTAAGCGGACCATCAGCACGAACTGGTTTAGTAATGTAAGTACCAGTGGTATTGGCAGGTTCTAAAAGCCAAGTGTCGGTTAAGTATTTATGCGGGCTAGTATCGTCATTGTGTCCGCCATAGAGAAGAGTTTTTCCGTCATTTATATAGGCAAATCCAAAACTACTTCTTTTGTCAGGAGAAATGGCCGTATTATCTTTGGTTTGTGGTCCTAAAATTCTTGCCCAAACACCGGTTGGGTTCCCATCGCTGTATGTTAACTTTAACGTCCAAGTATCGTCTAAGTGTTTACTTCCATCATAACCGCCAAATAATATAAATAAATCCAACTTTTCGTTATAAACTATCCTTCCGAAGGCTCTTTTTGCTGGTTTTGCAATTCCATTATCTGCA
This sequence comes from Patescibacteria group bacterium, assembly GCA_023487325.1. The sequence continues at coordinate 6,358 of JAMDBS010000137.1, read as the reverse complement.
AAATCATTTCCGTCAGGTTTTTTTACTTGGATCCAATTGTTAGTTGCCGTGTCATATACCCAAGTATCATTTGAATAGGTATAAGTACCGGTAGGTTTCCCTCCGATTAATCCGGTTCCGGTTTGACTAAAATAAGAGCCACCAAAATAAACATACTTTGTTTCTTTTTTAGCTACCATTCCGCCCTGTGAACCACTAAAAGTATCTACTTGTATATTCATTTGCGGGTTACGATAGCAAGGATCGCCACTGTTACACCTTATACCCAAGTAGGCGCGCGACCAAATTTCCCTAATATCACTATTGCCAAGAAGATTGCCATAAGCATCTTTTCTTTGTACCCATTGAGAATTAATAAAATCCCAGATACCTACGCTGGGCGTATACATTGTGAATTTACTAGCGTTTGCGTCTCCACTAAATTGTAGATTTCCTGCATGATCCCAATAGCTATTTATCTCACCAGAATGCTGGGTTTGTTGGTAATAGGTTTTTAAATTAAGAGGGCAGGGAGAAATTGCGCCTAGCTTAGACCACTGATTATTTGCCAAATTAAACGACCAGGTTTCCTCATTGGCAAATTCTTTTCCGTCACATTGTCTGGTTGAGCCGGCGACTTGTCCATAAAAAAGAACCTGATTTTTGCTAAAAGTGTCAAAAGCGATGTCGAATAAGCCCGCTGCTTCTGTAGATATTGGCGGATTGCCGGCAGTATTTGTTAAGTTTGTCCATTTTAGAGTAGTTGTGCCGCCAGAAGAGACGGAATTTAACTTAAGGCCATTGACGGGATCATTAAGAATAAAATTATTTGAATTGGTTGAGGCATCCTTTTGGTTATCCCAATTATTGCTATCTCCTTCAGTTGCGGTTATTTTTTTAATCACTATAGATATACCTTCGGTAGAACCAAATATAGTGATTTTACCCTTTTGGTATGCCCAAACTAAAAGAGCGAGGCCGATTAAAGAAATAGTAATAAAAACTGATAGTATGGCGCGAGATCGTAAAGTCACAATTCCTCCTTATTTACGAATGTTTACTAATTAAAATATCTTACAAATTATTACAAATAAACTAGTCTCTATAAAATAAAAACTATCGTCTAGTCGTCTAAGATTGATTTATCTATTGTTATTTTCTCATTATCAGATTTTGATGTCAAGCAAGATATTTTGATTTGACAAAATAAATCTTTTTATAGTACAATATTTTATGCAAAATAAGGATCTCTAAATTAAGTTAAAGGGATCTTTTATTTGAGATTAAAAAAGAGGGGGTGAACTTTTAAAAAATCCTTTGAGTCTGGACAGGCTCGCATTTTAAGAAAGAGGAGTGGTGTAAAAGTGACAGGAGCAATTATTGTAGGAGGATATATTCCTCATCCTCACCCGCCGGATAAGCCGCCGTGCAAAGGAAAAAAGCCTCACCATATTTCTGGGCCGGCAGAAAATTGTCCGAAAGATGCCGAGGGTATGCCTGGCCATCGCGATCGGAACAAAGATGGCAAGCTGAGGGCAAAAAGCGGAACAACGTTGGTCGAAACACTGATAAGGAAAGACCACGTAGAATTTCCGCCTTATATTATGAGACACGACACCCTCGGTATGCTGCGCGACATCACGGGTAAAAAAGATATTCATGATGTCGCCAAAACGATCCAAAAAATGCCCTACGAAACCTATATGATCAGAAGAAACGACTGGATTCAGGAGAACGAGGGGAAGGACGGTAAAGCTGTCATTCTCAATCTCAAGGCCTAGAGCCTAGCCATTTTCGAAAGCTATCAAGCCCGAGCTATTTATAGCAAGGGCTTCTTTTTTATCCTAAAAAATGGTAATATTGCAGACAGAATGAATTTTAAATTATTAATTTTAAATTTTTATTGAATTTTTAATATCTTAATGTTTTAAAATTGATTAAAAATTATTATAAGCATGTCCAATATTAGAAACTTTTGCATAATTGCACACGTTGATCATGGTAAGTCCACGCTAGCGGACCGTTTTTTGGAGATTACTCACACAGTAGAAAAAGAAAAAATGCGTGCTCAATATTTAGATCAGATGGATTTGGAACGCGAACGAGGTATAACTATTAAAATGCAACCTGTACGTATGATTTACACCTTAAATCATACCCCTTACACCTTAAACCTAATCGATACTCCCGGACATGTGGATTTTTCTTATGAAGTTTCTCGTGCGTTAGCGGCAGTAGAGGGTGCGATTTTGTTAGTTGATGCCACTCAAGGCGTGCAAGCGCAAACTCTGGCCAACTTATACCAAGCCCAAAAACAGCATCTAACAATTATTCCGGTTATTAATAAAATAGATCTACCTAATGCCGAAGTAGAAAGAACCAAACAAGAAATTGCTGAGTTGCTAAAAATTAAAAAAGAGGAAATTTTGTCAGTTTCGGCTAAAACCGGCGCAGGAGTAGAAAATATACTAAACACGGTCGTTGAAAAGGTAGCGCTACCAAAGGATTCTCAAACAAATTTTTCTCGCGCCTTAATTTTTGATTCTGTTTTTGATGAATACCGCGGCGTTATTGCTTACGTTCGCGTCATTGATGGTGAATTTAAAACCGGCGAAAAAATTGAGCTAATGGGAACTAAAGCAGAAGGCGAAATTCTAGAATTAGGATATTTTTCACCGAAATATGTCAAACAAGAAAAGCTGTCCGCTGGCGACATCGGCTATATCGTGACAGGCCAAAAAGATATCAGCAAATGCCGTGTCGGCGATACCATTACCAACTCTACCCCATACACCTCTAAACCTATTAAACCCCTAGATGGTTACAAAGAACCGCAGCCAATGGTTTTTGCCAGTATTTATTCGATGGATGGGCAAATCAATCAACTGCGCGAAGCGCTTTCTAAATTAAAATTAAATGATGCTTCGCTAACCTACGAGCCTGAATCTTCGGGAATTTTTGGTTTTGGTTTTCGTTGCGGATTTTTAGGACTTTTACATTTGGAAATTATCAAAGAGAGATTGGTGCGCGAATATAATATCGACGCTCTTATTACCACGCCCAAAGTTGAATACAAAGAAAAGCGCAAGGGGATGAAAATAATTTATGAAGAACCTTATGTACATTTAGAAATTGTTTCCCCGCAAGGATATATGGGAAAAATTATGGATTTGGCGCACAACCACCGTGCTATCCAAAAAGATGTTAATTATTTGGCTAGCCGCGTAGTTTTAGATTACGAAGTGCCGCTTTCGGAAATTATTATTAATTTTTATGATGAGCTAAAGAGCGTTTCTTCCGGTTACGCTTCCATGAATTATGAATTTATCGGTTATAGATACGGTGATTTGGTAAAAATGGATGTTCTAGTCGCTGGCGAAAAAATAGACGTATTGGCGCAGATTGTGCCGCGTGATCAATTGCGCCTAAAAGCTAATTTTATTGTCCGTCGTCTTAAAGATCTAATTCCTAAACAAATGTTTGAAGTATCTATTCAAGCCGCGATGTTTGGAAAAATTTTAGCGCGGGAAAACATCCCGGCTTTAAAAAAAGACGTGACGGGATATTTGTACGGCGGCGATATTTCGCGCAAGAAAAAACTTTGGGCCAAACAAGCTCGCGGTAAGAAGAAAATGAAAAAATTAGGACGAGTGGATATTCCAACCGACGTCTTTATAAAATTACTGAAGAACGATTAATAATAACGCTCGCTCGAACATTACCTCATTCTCGGCCGCCCTAGCCAGCCTATTTCCTCGCTAAACTCGGTCAACCGGCGCTTCATTCGGCAATATCTTCGCTTACGTTTTAAAAAATCTATAAAGTTCTAGATAATTTTTACTAATTTGGGTAACTGTTTCAGTGCTATTAATTTTTTTAGCAAAAAAATCTTTTAATGGCGACACAAAAATTGTGCGGCCAACGGCAAAGCCCAGTACCCCATTTATGCCTTTGCCATTATAAAGCCATTTTTCCACATGTTTTTTATCTTGTCCGCGGCCCAAAATTATTAATCCCACTTCTCCGCGATTGCCCGATCTAATTTTTTCAATTATTTGTTCATAGGCAAAAGAATTATTATATCCTTCCAACTTCCAAATATCCGGTTCAATGCTTTTGTTATGCATGCGTTCGATTGATTCTATTGCTAATTTATAACGCAAGTCGTCGTGATATTTTTCTAGATCATTATCCATGCTGATTAATTGTATTTCTGTCGGGGGGATAAGCAATTCAACCATTAATTTATAATTCGCTTGCTTGCAATAGTCATTTAAAATCTTTAATCTATCCTCGGTTCGTTTATTGCTGATTAAATTGCCTTGCGGATTATATTCAAATACTACTTTAACAAAATCGGGCTGATATTTTTCGATATGTTGGACAAAATCTTCGCCGTATTGAAAATCAAATTCTTTTTGGCCGCTTTTTTCTACTTTTAGGCAAAAAAGTATTTTTTGCGCTTTAGCGTCACGTAAAATTGCGTCGCCATATTCTTCATCGACTAAAATTCCGCCCTGATCTTGCGGCAAGCCATTTTTTAAGGCTAATTTATAGGCTTCGTAGATTATTCTTTTCGCTTCGATAACTTTATTTCTTTCTTCTGGTTTTGGCTGGCGATTTACAATATTAAAAACATCACGAAGTAATGTGGAATGGTGGTCGAAAGCTAAAATAAATAAATTTTTGTTATAGCCTAACATAATTAGTATTATTATAACATAATTTTTGATATAATCTATAATAGACAACCAGACTTTAGACGCTAGACGATAGTCAGAATTGTTATAAATTATAAGTTATTAGTTATAAGTTGGAATAGGAGGTGGAAAAATGGAATTATACAATTTTTATTTAGCTTCGCAGAGCGTGTATGCAATTATCGCAACAATTTTTATTCTGATCTTGGCGTTTATTGTGGTAATTTTATATTATAAAATCAACGCTATTAGTAAAAAAGTGGATAAAATTGCTGAAACGGGCATGGAAACTTCGCGGGAAGTCAGGGGATTTATTGAGCGAACAATTGTGCAAGTAGAACAGGTTAGCAAAAGTATTTTAACTTTTGATGCTGCAAAAAAATTAGCCATGACTATCATTGATATGTTGAATAAAAATAAAAAAAGTCGTACAGCTAAAAAATAACTGTCGACCTTGAAAGGACTCAATCATGAAAGGTAGTGATTTTTTAAAAGGCGCGCTAGCAGGAGCAATAGCGGGTGCTTTGGCAGGGATACTTTTTGCGCCAAAATCTGGTAAAGAAACCAGGGCCGATATGGCTAAATATTACGTCAAGATTAAAGACGATGTTGCGGAAAAAATTGCGGAAATTTCTGATCTTACTAAAGAATCTTACGAAAAAATCGTGGCTGGCGTAGTAGCAAGCTATGAGCAGGCGAAAAAAATTACTGCTAAAGACGCCGCAATAATTAAACGCGATCTAGATAAAGCTTATATTAAAGTCCGTGAAGCCATGGACCAAACCAAGAAATAATTTTTTAATTTAATATTGGTTTCTTGACTAGTAATTTATATTCATCAATGACGGGTTTGATATTAGGGGCGCAGTTTTTGGGTAGATTATTTATAGTAAACCATTTGTACTCGATTATATCTTTGCCTAGCTTAATTTTACCCAGTCGTTTTGCCAAATAATGTATTAATACGACGACCGTATTTTGTTTGTGAGGGTGTTTAATGATCATGGGTTTAATCGCTGAAATAATTTCTATATTTATTCCCATTTCTTCTTTTGCCTCGCGCTTACAAGTATTTTCCAGAGTATCGATTTGATTAAAATCGCTTTTTTTGACCTTGCCGCCAACAAATTTCCAAATTCGCTTATCGGCTTTTGTGTCACCATGCCGATTTAAAAGTACCTTATCATTTTCAATTATTACCGGTCCGGAAGCGATAATAAATTTTGCATTTTCTAAATTCATATATATCCTTATATACTAAGCTTAAAACAACTAGATTAATTGTCAATGTATTTTTGACAAAAATAAAATCCCCGCTATAAGTAAGCGGGGATTTGGTTTAGTCTTTTATTCCCCATTGTTTTTTGCGTCTTTCCACGATGATTTCTTCAATTTTTGGAAAAATAAGTGATAAGATTTCTACGGTGGAAGTGAAAACCTGTCGGATTTTTTCTCTTAAACTGCGATGAAAGTTTATACCTTTTATTATCACTTGCGGTTTTTTGGTATCGGCAATGTTTGTGATGCAATTAATAATTACTGAGGCGAAAATTCTTATTTTGAATTTTCTAATCGAATCGCAGAAGATAATAATTTCATAATTTTTGGTTAACTTGATGTCTTTTTCGTTTTCGAGCGTTGTTAGTATCTCCATGCCGTTGGTTATGTTTTCGATATGT
>JAMDBS010000059.1 GCA_023487325.1 Patescibacteria group bacterium | reverse complement strand
TAAGGGGGGGGGGGGTTCATGGCTCCTGCCCTTGGTTTTCTTCTCGTCCCTGCTTGATAGTGTTCATCCATGCTCCTTTTCCATTCTGCTTATCACTATTGCCTTTCTGTTTGGTATGCAGATGGCGCGAGGAAAAATTCTTAAAATTGGCGGGACATATATTGCCGGTATTTTTACCGCTTATTTTCTGATTGGTTTGGGAGTACTGAAAGTGCTGCATTTGTTCAATACCCCTCACTTTATGGGTAAACTCGGAGCATCGCTTTTGGTTTTGTTTGGCATTATAAATTTGGCCAATTATCTTTTCCCCAAATTTCCAATCAAACTCAAAATTCCGGTGGCGCTTCATACTGCCATGGCTGGGCTAATGGAAAAAACATCTTTCCTAGCGGCATTTGGACTCGGCGTTCTGGTTGGTATTTGCCAATTTCCTTGTATGGGTGGGCCGTACCTGATGGTTATTGGGTTGCTTCACGATCAGGTGACCTACTTCAAAGGATTCAGTTATCTTCTCCTCTACAACATTATTCTTATTGCGCCGCTAGTGGTTGTACTTTGGGCGGCGGCTGACAAAATAGTGGTAGATAAAATGCAAGAATGGAAAACGACAAACATGAGAGGAGTCCATCTCTGGGCTGGATTGGCTATGGTTATTATTGGTGTATTAATTTTCTTCATCTAAAATGATTATTATCACCGTAATTTCAATTTTCACTCTCAGCTTTTTAGTTTGGTTAGCCAATCGTTTTTTGCCTTTCAAGATCTGTCCGATTTGTGCCGGAGTCTCTGGCACTTGGATTTGGCTGATTATCGGGTATTTTTTAGGTTACCAAATTAATCTCATAATCCCGGCAATTCTAATGGGTGGCTCGGTAGTTGGTCTGGCTTATCAATTGGAAAAAAAATTGCCCGCAGAATCTACCAGTTGGCATGAATCGCTTCTCTGGAAAACACTTTTTATTCCTGCTGGCTTTGTTCTCACTTACAGTATTCTGACTAAGGAATGGCTGATATCTTCTGTGGTCATAGTTTTTCTTTTGGGGATATCGTTTTTGTTCTTATCTTCAAGCAGTAAATCAGATTCAAACAAAGAAATAATCAAAAAACTTAAGCAAAAAATGGATAAATGTTGCTAATTATAAATTAATTGTTAAAAACAAAATGAAAAATGAAAATCTTGAAAGTGAAATACCCCAAAAGAATAGTTTCGACGGGGTACCACTGCCGATAGCTATTATTATAGCTGGCGCTTTGCTTGCCGGGGCTTGGGTCTATAACACAAAAATAAAAATTCCAGATAATCAGAGGAAAATAACTGTAGCGTCTCAAAAAATTCCTAAGACAATATTGGAAGAAAAAGTATTGCCGACGGAGGGAATAACATTACCGGTTACTTGGGGCGATCTTGGCAAAAAACTTGTAAGTTCGGGAGCTATTGATGAAGAGAAATTCAGAGCTCTTTATACGGGCAGTAGACAGTTTACAGATGAATATGAGCAGTTATTGTCTGGAGACAATAATAGCAAAATAGTAATCAATGAAGACAATGCCGGATATATTCTAAACTTGTTATGGGCTCTTGGGCTTTCAAATGCCAATCCTGTTTTAACTGACTCAAAAGAAATGATGAATCCAAGTTACGGCGGAGCAGCCAACTTTGCTTCAACTGGTGGCTGGACTGTAGCTGTGGGTGGCGCAATGGATCATTACAACAGGCATATATACTTTAAATTAACTTCAGAGCAACAGGCTTTGGTGGATAAGGTATCTCAAGGTATATATAGGCCTTGTTGTGGTAATTCAACCCATTTTCCGGATTGCAATCATGGTATGGCTATGCTCGGGTTCTTAGAGCTTATGGCTTCCCAGGACGTAAGTGAGCAAGATATGTGGAAGGCGGCTCTAGCGGTCAATTCATACTGGTTTCCTGACACATATATTACCATCGCCGCTTACATGAAAGAGAAAAAAGGAGTCAAGTGGTCAGATATAAATCCTCAAAAAATCTTGGGCTTTGATTATTCCAGTGGCTCCGGTTTTAGGAATATATCATCACAAGTTACAGCTCCAAGCAGCTCTAGAAGCGCAGGCGGATGCGGTGTAGATGTGAGACAACAAAACGGTTGCGGTATATAATCGCCTGTAATTTTGTGGTAAAATGGCGATGTAATGTCACAGAAAACATACACATTTTATGTTTCCGGCACTCATTGCGCTTCATGCAAAATTTTAATTGAAGATATTTTGGGCGAACAAGATTTTGTAAAAAATGCGCAGGTTGATCTGAAAAAGGAAACTGTTAGCCTTGAAACTGACGGCGATCAAAGCCCCGAGGATTTGGCTCTGACACTTACAAGTAAAGTAAAGTCACACGGCTATTTTTTGTCAGTAGAAAAAATTGCAAAAGAAAAACGAAGTAATGAAGTCATTTGGAAAGCAATACCTATCGGGCTTGCGTTTCTGATATTATTCTTCCTTTTACAAAAATCAGGAATTTTAAATCTTGGTATGGGTAATCAAACAACGCCGGCAACGAGTTTTATCATTGGTCTTATAGCTTCAGTATCAAGTTGCCTCGCCATTGTTGGAGGTTTAGTTTTATCTCTTTCAACAAAAGTATCACAAGATAATGTGAGCGATACCAAGACTTTTTTGCTTTTCCATATTGGAAGATTGATTAGTTTTGCTGTCCTCGGCGGAGTTCTTGGGGCAGTCGGTAGCGCCATTGGTATAAACTTCACCTTTACCGCAATCTTGGGGCTTTTGGCTTCTATGGTGATGTTATTGCTTGGGCTAAATCTAGTTGGAGTTTTTGATAAAAATAAAATTGCATTACCTGCTAATATATTTAATTTTTTTAGAAAGATAGAACATAAAACTCTTACCCCGCTTATTATTGGGTTTGGCACATTTTTCTTGCCTTGTGGTTTTACGCAATCAATGCAAGTCGCCGCTTTGGGAAGCGGGTCATTTATATCAGGGTTTCTTATTATGCTTGCATTCTCGATTGGAACATTGCCAATGCTTATTTTTCTTTCATTTGGATCAGCATCTTTGCAATAATTCCCT
>JAMDBS010000133.1 GCA_023487325.1 Patescibacteria group bacterium | reverse complement strand
TTAGCGCCAAATTTACCTTGATTAGTCCCGGCTATTATAAAAGTCAATTTGAAAAGTTAGATATTTACCAGAAAATATCCAACGATCTGGCTCCAAATCTGGTGCAAAGCCTATTTGCTACTAGCGAACAGGGACAACCTACTCAAATAGACACCAAAGAACTAACCGATTTGGTCAAAAAGGTGATTACTCCCGACAAATTAAAAAGTGCCACTGAAGCATTTCTTAATAGTTTAAATGATTATTTAAAAGGAACTACCAATACTCTTTCTGGAAAAATTGATCTCAGAGAAATTAAAAAATCTTCCGGCGATATTTTAGAAATTACCATGAAAGCGCAGATCAATGGTTTGCGTGATTGTACGCCAGATGAATCGGCTAAGGCTATTCAAAATAAAAGCGAGATGCCTACATGCCTTCCCAATGGCGTAACCAAAGAACAGCTTTTGTCTGGAATAAATATCAGCGATCAAAGTAAAGAAGAATTCAGCAAAAATATACCAGACGAATTCGACCTAGCTGTGTATTTTGACGCTAATAAAAATCCACAAAATGCTAGACTTTTACAAGTGGCCAAAACATATGTTGGATATTTCAATCTATCACTGACTATTTTATCTATTGTTTGCGCTATTCTGCTTATTTTGATCGGGCTTTTGATCTGGAAGCCTGCCAGCTCTGTGCTAAAGTGGCTGGGCATTGCCATAATTATACCTGCGGCAATAATGTTCCTAGGTACAATCGGCCTATATTTATCTATTAAGGCTATGGCCATAGGATTAGCCGGTGGTATTAATTTACCAGCACAAGCAGTTGCAGTATTGAAACAAGCAGCTGAGGCTATTAGCAGCGGCGCAAACTTCAACCTTATGATTGTGTCTTCTATATTTGTAATCGTGGCTATTGCCCTATTAATCATCGGTTCGCAACTCAAAAAGAAGCAACCAGATAAGGAAATTAATGAAAAGAAAAAATAATGTTACTAAAGATTTCAACAAAATGATGTCGGACTTTGGCGAGGCTATGGCAGAAGTTTTTCATGATCCTAAACTCAAGGACGATGCCAAATCCATGACTAAAAGTATTGCCAAATCCGCCAAGACTTTTGCCGCTCGTTTTGATGACCAAAAAGTAAAGGACAAATTCCGTGCTTTTGGCAAATCTGCCAGCAAACTCGGCCAGTCTATCTCGAAAAAGTTTTAAAAATATTATATGAAGAAAATTCTTTATTGCATCAGCGATAACCAATTTGGCGGCGGTAGCTACCATGTTCTAAAATTATTGGAAAACATTGACCGAAAAAGATTTACTCCAATTTTGGTTTCTAAAAATTCAGACATCGCCAGCAGACTATCCAAAAAAACCAAATGCTACATATTACCCCTCAAAAATCGGGTTGATTCCGCTTCTATTAATAAATTGCGCGAGATAATTACCAAAGAAAAACCCGACCTCATTCACTTACATTCCACCAGAGCTGGGATTCTTGGAACAATGGCTGCTAAAGATTTCCAAATTCCCATTGTCTATACTGAGCATCTATTCACTGCAAGCTATGTTCCAAAAAACAAAATAATCTATTGGATGCAAAAAACTGCCTTTAAAAAAATCTCCTCACATATTAATTGTGTTATTGCGGTTTCTGGGTCGGTCAAAGAGTACTTATTAAAAGAAAATATTTTTCCCAATAAAAAAGTGGTGGTTATTTACAATGGCGTGGAAATCCCAAAAATACCCAAGAGAAAAAACCATAACCAAATTACTGTTGGCTCAATCGGTTCTTTAAGTGTCATCAAAGGCTATAATTATTTAATAGAAGCTCTTGGTCTTATCAAAAAAGCCTATCCAAAAATATATCACAAACTAAAAATTAAATTGATTGGTCGAGGAGAAGAAAAAGCCAATGTCATACAACTCGCCAAAACTCTAGGCGTGATCGATAAAATCAATATAATTGATTATCAGGGGAATATTGATGAGGAGCTATTTGCTTTGGATATTTATGCTCAACCATCACTTTCCGAATCATTTGGTTTAGCTGTCGCTGAAGCTATGGCTCATAAATTACCTGTGATAGTTAGCAAAGTTGGTGGGCTGACTGAAATCGTTGATGATAAAACTGGAATAATGATCGAACCCAAGAACCAAAAACAAATTGCGCATGCAATAATTAAACTAGCCGGCAATAATCAATTATCCGAAAAATTGGCGACCAATGCTCGCCAAAAAATTATCAAATATTTTTCACTCACTAAAATGATTAGGGAAACGGAAAAAATTTATGCAGAACTTACTTAAACCATTATTGGATTTAAATTATTTACGAAAAATTTGGGGTTTCGAAGTCTTTAGTCAAGCCATTAAGGATAGCATGCGCTTGAATATATTGAAGGATACAAGCGAAATCTTCAATAAAAAATCAGCTAATATATTAGTGCTGGCTCCTCACCCCGATGACGACACTTTCGCCTGCGGCGGTTCCTTAGCGCAGCATTCTCAGAATGACCAGCAAATAAGCGTTATCTACTTATGTGATGGTTCAAAAGGTACAATCGATGGAAAAATTAATTCATCTTTGATTGAATTGAGAAAAAACGAGGCTAAAAATGCCAATCAAATAATTGGCGTAAACGATAGTCATTTTTGGAAATTCAAGGATGGCAAATTATCAGCCAACAAGACAGCTATAAATCTTTTAAGAACACACTTACTGAAATTTAAACCTGATTTGATTTATGTCCCAAATCTAGTCGATAATCACCCAGATCATTTGGCTACCAATGAAATTTTATATAAAGCCCTAAAAATAATTAACAAAAAACAAGAGTTCAACCCTTTGATTTCCCAATATGAACTCTGGACTCCAGTTTTCCCCAATCGGATTATTGATATTACGAACGTTCATATTATAAAAAATAAGGCCATGCTTTGCCACCAAAGCCAACTCAAAACTAAAGGCTACGCTAATGCCATTAATTCTTTAAATAGTTATAGAGCGCAAATTAATGGAATCAATGGTTATGCCGAAGCCTACTTAATAACCAGTTTTGCATTGTACTCAAAACTATATAATTTAGTTCGTCACTAAAAACTTCTTAAGAAAC
>JAMDBS010000024.1 GCA_023487325.1 Patescibacteria group bacterium | reverse complement strand
GCCGCGTTCCAATGATGATTCCTTGATTCAACTTTACGGCGAGGGCAGGCTGCTCCAAGAAACCTTAATTGGTGAAGTCAACAAAATTTTAAAGAAGAATGGGTTATACCGGAAAAATTATCCGGATGGATTTTTTGGTCGGATAATGAATAAAATTTACTCAAATATAGATAAAGCTACCGGCGCTGGCGACTACCGTTATATAACTATGAACATGTTGGAGGAGGGGGTTGATGTCAGCAAGGAATTGGAAAGGTTGTCAGTTAAAACACAAACGAAAATCAAGCGGGCGGTTGATGAAATAATGGCGGTAAAAAACGAAATGGCTGATCTGATGCGATTTGCCACGGATCCGGAAATGGCCATACTTAAAAAAGAGTCGCCGCATAATTGGCAGAACGTAGTTAAGGCATCTGAATATTTCCGGGGAGAATATAATAAAATAATAGATGAAATCAACTCGGTTAGGGTAAAATTTGGCTATAAACCCATACCTTATCGCAAAGATTATTTCAGGCATTTTAATGAAATGTCTGATCTGTTTGATCTTGAGGGTCTTGATCGATTAATCTCGTCTGAAAATTTGTCTACCTCTTTGGCTGGGGAGACGGAATTTTTTCGACCAGGCAAGCCGTTTAACACCGCGCAATTACAGCGCCGCGGCATCAAAACCAAATTTTCGGCTTTAGCCGGCATGGAAAATTACCTGGACACGGTTTCTAAAGAGATATTTCATACTGAAACATTACAGCGTATAAGAGCCCTGGAAAATTATATCACAAATGTCGATGTTCAAATGGGCAATACTTTGAAATTGCAAAATTTTAAAGTCTGGTTAAAAAATTATGGTGATAAACTGGCTTATAAGAAAGAAATTATTGACAGGGCAGTAGAACAAAAATTTTGGAATCGGGGAGCGCATAACATACTTAAATATCTTGACCGTTCGGTCAGTATGAATATGATTTTGGGCAATGTCCGATCCGCGGCCGTGCAGATATTACCCTTCGCACAACATCTAACATATACGAATAAAAAGGCGGTATTATCCGGGCTCAAAGAAGCTCTATCTGGCCCATTCTTAAAGGAAACAGCCACGCAGATAGATGGCCTTGAATCAAAATTTTTATACCGCAGATTTAGAAATAACCAAAAACTGGCACCAAAATGGACTGATAAAGGAATTGAATTAACCAGTTGGCTATTTCAGACAATGGATAAATTTACATCCAAAAGCACGGTTGCCGGAAAGTATTATGAAAACAGGTTGCTTGGAATGGCCAAAGAGGAGGCGCTGGAAGCGGCAGATGAGTACGCCATAAAACTCTTGGCAGACCGCAGTTACGGCGAAACCCCGACTTTATTCGATTCGAAAATGATCGGCCAGGTTACGCGGTTTCAATTAGAGGTGAATAATCTTTATTCCAGTCTTTTAAAAGATCTTCCCAAAATCGCGAAAGAACAAAACAAAAATTATTTTTTAAAGCTGTTGGAATATAGTATTTATGTACATCTGTTTAATGATGCCTTTGAAGTTGCCACCGGCAGTAGAGTAGAAGTTGACCCGATCCAATACGCCATGACGATCGCCGGAATAGATAACCCTATCACCGGCGCGAAGGAAAACCGCGATTTTAAAACTCGCCTCGTATCCGGAACCTGGGAGCAGGCCAAAAGATTACCATTTACATCTTTGGCTGAAGGAAGATATCCTATCTCGGCAATAATACCAAAGAGTATGTCCCCCAAAGATATTTCTACTATGTTATTTTATCTCTCACCAGTCGGCGGCGGCGGTCAGGTTAAAAAAATCTACGAAGGGCTGACAAGCTACTATGAAGGCGAGGTTAGGAGTCGGTCGGGGAAGACTAAAAATTTTGGAATAGAACAAAACGTCCCGAATTTCATTAGGAGTGTTTTGTTTGGTAAATGGTCCACGCCAGAGGCGCGGCAATTTTTTAATGAACAAGGAATGTCAACTTACGATAAGGCGGAAATAGAACTAAAAAAATTTAAGAATTTGTCACCGGAAGAACGTAATAGTAGATATCAAAAAATAAAAAAATCTGATCCTAATATGGCGGACCAGATAAAAAAAGTTTTAAAAGATATGTCACTGGGAGTTACTAAAGAAGACCGGGAAATTAGAGCGATGGGAATAACTGACGGAGAGCGAGCAAAATTTATTTTAAATAATTTAAAAAAATTAAAAGGCGATGAACGCAATGAATATTATTCAGATTTGAGAAAAAAGGGGATTATTACTGATGACGTGAAGGATCAGTTAATTTATTTAATGAAAAACCAATAATTTTAATTGCTTTTAAAAAGTTTTTCTCGCCGACGGTCTTCCCACCAATCATTGATAAATTCTTTAATAAAATAAACAATAGATCCGGCAATAATAAAAAACAACAAACTCAACAAACTATCTGCGACATCTCTTAATGGACCAAACGAATAATAGCGAACAAAGAACAGAATGCCACCTACGGTGATTATTAATAATAAGAATCTCATTTGTTTAATAATTATATTGATCTTTTTTAAACATAATTAGCCAATACGCCCATTTATGTATTTCTGATGACCTTGTTGCCAATCCATTCTTTATTATCCAAGCTTCGGTGATGTGCCAGTGACGGAAAGAACATTGATTATCATAATAATTCAGGCTGTTTTTACTATAAAGATATTTATCGGTTGAATTTTTTTGATAACATCCATTCAATCTAGCACGGATTTTATTCCAATCTATATTAGTCGTTCTTTCCGTCACTGGCACATACTGGGGCGTATATCCAATTCCGCTAGAGCCCGAACTGTCGCCGCCGTGACAATGATATTCGCCGTAACTTAATCCGTAATTTGGACAATTTGTATAGCAGGTATGGCAGCCACTTGAATCAGTCCGCCCGGAATGAGCCGAGGTAATAAATGGCAAACTCAATAAAATTAAAATGAGAATAATTTTTTTCATGGCGTATGATTGAAAATAAAAATAATCAATCTTTGGAATCACGGCGTCAACCCTGCGAAGTCTATAGTCGCGTCACGGGATATTTCCGGCCGGTGGATCAATGGAATGACGGCAAGCAGGCAGAATTTAAGGATCGGA
>JAMDBS010000074.1 GCA_023487325.1 Patescibacteria group bacterium | reverse complement strand
CAAAGTCCCAACGATAGCATTTTTGATTTTTTCGCCATCCACCCAGGGAGTATCGATTTCAATTAGATAAAAAAACCGATCCTGACTTTCCGCAGGCTCTATTGTTCCAACAAAGAGAAATCTTTCCTTGTGCTTTCCCTTGGTCGCAATTTGCCCAATTCGAGCTACAAGATTTTTATCAGACATATAGTTATGTATATATTCTATCAGATTTTCAAAAAGTCAAGCAATGAGGCGTTAGGACAAATCGCCTTCGTGACCGTGGCCCGGTTTGACCTTTTTCTTGGCTTTTTGCTGTGAGTCCTCACGAATTGAGTCACCAATGTTGGTGATGTCCTCAAATTTACCCTCTTTGTCACGCACGGCATAGAAATTTTTCTTACCACCAACTTTTACAATGTCTCTTTTTGACATGGTTCCTCCTATTTGCTATTAATTTTAGCAGATTATTATGATATTATCCTAAGCGTAATCTTAAAGAGGAGAAAAATGGAAGTCTTCAGAAACATGTGGCGGAGAAAATTTAGAACAGCTCTAACAATTTTTGGAATCGTAATCGGAATTTTTGCATTCACAGTTATGGGCTCAATGGCACTGAAATTGAACAAGATGATTGATGGAGGAAAGAAATATGTCACTGGTCAGATCTCGGTCTCGCCAAAGGGAACCTCGTCGTTTGGTGGCGCAGCGTCCGGAACACTCCCAATTGATACACTCAACAAAATTTCACAAATCGACGGCGTTGATAAAGTGGCCGCCATGGCATCACTTTTGGTTTCAGAGCCGGATCCAGATAATGCCGGGGTGAGTTTTGGAAACCCACCAACTATATACGGAGCAGATAATCAGTCGGATTTCAAAAACCGGAATTGGGAGACAATGGATATGCGTGAGGGAAGGATGTTGGACAAAAACAGCAAAGATGACGAAAGTCAGGATCGGTTTTTTTATCTAATTGAAATCGATACTCCCTGGGTGGATGGCGAAAAAATCAAAAATGCTATCGTTGGGACTTTGGGCACCGGTTGGCGCAGTGGCAGCGATAAAGCCGAAAGTTTTGAAGCTGTAATTAAGAAAATTAATGCTGCCCTTGGGGATTTATCCCAAGCCGGCGAACATGAGTGGATAGGAAAACTTAATTCGATAATCGGTTTGATCTCGGGAGATCAGCTGGTATTTTCCCAAACCGGCAGAATTTCCGGCTATCTCTTCCGTGGAAATAAAATTTCTCATATTACTGAAAAACCACTGGAAGGAGAAGAGGCTCACCCCTTAAAAACGTTTGTTTCAATTATAGATGGCAGTGTTGCCGCATTCGATAAAGTTATTATTGCTAATACCCAATTCTATTCCCATTTGTCTCTAGATCGCTTACGCCAAATTTTTGCCGCTTTCTCCTACAAAGATGCCATCGCCGAAATCAGCAAAAACCTTCGGCGGTCAAAAATCCGGGATGTCAATTTGATGGTTTTTGATTTGGCAGATGAGGAAGATGATGAACCAGCAGATGATCGGCCTGACATTATTCTTTTAGATGATATTCCTGACTCGCCCGTCCTTCATTACACCAAAATGTTTTTTAAGGGCTTGGGCCGTGGAGCCAAGGCTACCGGCCGGGGGGCGAAAAAATTTGCCGAATTCTGGTCGAAATCAATCCAGCCAAAAATTTCCGCTGGTGCTCGAAATGTCGGTGGAAAGATTAAGGACTCCTCAGGTAAAACTTTTCAACCAGTCACTGAAAAATTTGGCAGTGTACCGCGGGTTAACTATTTCAATAAAAAAACCACAAAAGGATCGGGAGCTCTGTCAGGCGCCGCATATTTCTATGCCAACCTTATCCTCTGGTCAAAAGCTTTGATAAAACCTGAAAACAGAAAATATCTTTATATTGGAATATTGGTTTTGCTTTTAGCTGTTGGGTTCATTAAAATTCAAATCAACAGTAAAAAACACCAGAGCTTGAATACTGCCAGTGATAATTTAGCCAGCTTAGATTCGGCCCGAAGCCTATATTCAAAGGCTCTGGAGGATTTAGGTCTTAAAAAATCGGAAGCCAAAGACGAATTAATATCAGCACGTGACGCTGCAGCCAAAGCAGCCTCAACACCGGCAATTTCTGACGAAGCGAAGAATTTATTGACACAAATTCAGGCAAAATTAGATAGTTTAAACACTGCTACCAGAATAGCCGGAAGTCAAAGCCCAACTTTCTCATTTTCTTCGAATCCGATAGGAGTTTTTGCCGTTGGTGCGAACCTGTTCTCGATTACAAGCGACGGCGTAATTTCACAGTATGATACCCGGACAAAGACCATGGAAAACTTCGGCCAAATCAATAGTAGTTTAGGCAAGGTTGTTGATGCGGTCTACAACGATAACGACAGCTCCCTTTTAATCCTGACAGACAAACCAGCAGTCGCTAAATTAAATACTTCAACCAAAGTAATTTCAGAACCGGCTCTTGCTGAGGGGGCCAGCTGGGAAAAGTCTGTGGCAATTACTACCTATTCAACAAATATTTACCTTCTTGATAGCGAAACCGGGCAAATTTGGAAACACAGCGCATCCGACACTTCGTACTCAAAGGGATCGGCATACGTACCCAAACAACCTGTTTCACTAAAAGATAGCGCGGATTTAGCAATTGACGGTAATGTTTTCGTTCTAAAATCCGACGGCGCTGTAATAAAAATTTCTAAATCAATCGAAGACACAAATTTTGCCATTTCAGGAATTCCAACACCGGATCCAAAAATTACCACTCCGTTCAAAATTTTAACCGATCAAAGTTCTAATTCAATTTATATTGTTGATAAATCTACCAACCGTGTTTTGCAGTTTTCAAAAACAGGAAGTTACCAAAAACAATATGTTCTCGACGACATGTCAATCACCGGTTTTGCTGTCAATGAGAAACTAAAAAAACTTTGGCTGATCTCTGATTCCAAAGTCTTCGAACTAGACACCTAGTTACATTTTCTCTGGTGCTGATATCCCCATTAATGTCAGAGAGATTTTTAGAATGTTTCTAGTTGCTAAAACTAAAAGTAGGCGAGAACGGGTGAGCCCTTTATCATCCGACAATACTTGGCATGATGAATAGAAGTTATGAAAGCCTCTTGCGACTTCAGTGGCAAAATTTGTGTCTTCGAC
>JAMDBS010000046.1 GCA_023487325.1 Patescibacteria group bacterium | reverse complement strand
CGCCCGCTTTTAAAATTACCGGCCAAGATCCTAAATTCCAATATCTAAATCCTAAATAATATTAAAATTTAAATCATCCAAATATATATTAATTTTGAATTTAGAGAATTGGAATATTAAACATTGTTTAGAAATTAGGATTTAGACATTAGAAATTGAATAAGGAGGTATTTTGTTAAAAATAGCAAAAATGAATATGCGATTAATTGGTTACACTAAAGACGCGGAACAAATTGTCGCCGTGGCGGTTCGCCAGTGTTACAGCGCGCTTAGCGGCACCCAGTTAAAGAAAAAAATTACCGCTGAAAAGCGGGCTAAATTAATCGCCCAAGTTGTTGCCTGCGATCATACTTCCACCATCGAACACGTTTCTTTTACCTTTGCTATCGAAGGCGTTTCCCGAGTGTTAACCCACGAATTGGTTCGCCATCGTATCGCTTCGTATTCTCAACAATCTCAGCGCTATGTAACGGCCGAAAATTTTAAATATATTATTCCGCCGAGCATTAAAAACAACAAGCAGGCATTAAAAAATTATAAAAAAATTATCTTACAAGACCAAAAAGCATATAATGACTTGCTAAATTTAAAGATTGCCAAAGAAGATGCTCGTTTTGTTTTGCCTAATGCCACCGAGACAAAAATTATTGTGACGATGAACGCACGTTCGTTATTTAATTTCCTGCGTCGGAGGATGTGTAATCGCGCCCAGTGGGAAATTAGAACGTTAGCGCAAAAAATGCATAAATTACTGATGAAAGTGGCGCCGAATATTTTTAAATACGCCGGCCCGACCTGTAAAACGGAAAAAATTTGTTGGGAAGGAAAATTAAATTGCGGCCTACCCAACATCAAAAAAGACATCGAAATTAAATCCCACATCTCATAAATTTTTAGCAGTCCTAACCTTATTCCACCTCGGGGGTGGTAACAGGTTAGAGTTGCAAAATATTTGCAGTTAGCAGGTTAATTAATCAAAAAAAATAATCTGAAATAGCATGATTACTCGCAAAGATCCTTTAGTCAATGACCAAATTTATCACGTACTCAATAAAAGTATTGAAGGATTTAAGATTTTCAATTATGCTAATGATTTTCATCGAATGCTCGAACTAATCAATTATTATAAATATCGCGACACACCTGTTAAATTTTCCCAATTTAGTACGCTCAATAAAATAGAGCAAAAAGATATTCGCCAAAGATTTGCAAAGAGTGATAACACCCTAGTAAATATTATTGCTTTTTGCCTTATGCCAACCCATATCCACCTCGTTCTAAAACAAACTTCAGAAAAAGGAATATCTACATTTACCGGTAATATTCTCAATAGTTACGCTAAGTATTTTAATACTAAATATAAAAGAAAAGGACCGCTTTGGGAAGGACGGTTCAAAAGCGTTTTGATAGACTCTGATAGGCAATTATTACATCTTACTAGATATTTACATTTAAATCCCGTTTCGGCTGGTTTGGTAAATAGACCCGATAAATGGACATTTTCCTCATATAAGGAATACATATTTCCAAAATCAAATTATGAAATTTGTAAATTTGATGATATATTAGACATAAAGCAAGGTCACTATAAAAAATTTGTGGAAAATAGAATATCTTATCAGCGCGAATTAACCAAAATAAAAAAACTATTAGCAGAATAAAAACAATAATTTTTAGCAGCCCTAACCTTATTCCACCTCGGGGGTGGTAACAGGTTAAGCTTGTTACTTTTGAGGAGATTTTATGGACAAATCAGATTCAAAAATCAGCGTCAGTCCGCATTCAAATCAGCGTAAATCCGTGTCTTTGGAGGCAATGAGACATTCGTGTTCTCATTTAATGGCGATGGCGGTGTTGCAAATTTTCCCTAAGGCCAAATTAGCTATTGGTCCAGCGATCGATAATGGTTTTTATTATGATTTTGAACTTAATCGTTCACTTATTCCCCAGGATTTAAAGCAAATCGAAAAAATCATGCACAAAATTAAAAACCATGATTTTAAATTCGAAAAACAAGAATGGCCAATTAAAAAAGCACTCGATTATTTTAAAAAACATAACCAACCATATAAAGTTGAACTTATTAAAGATCTAGCTTCTGATAACAAAAAACTAAAAACTGTTTCTATTTATATATCCGGCGAATTTATCGATCTTTGTGCTGGCCCTCATATTAAATCGACAAAAGAAATCGGACCATTCAAATTGCTTTCAATCGCCGGCGCCTATTGGCGCGGTGATGAAAAAAATAAAATGTTAACGCGAATTTACGGTACCTGTTTTGACAACGAAAAAGATTTAGAACAATACTTATGGCAAGCCGAAGAAGCTAAAAAGCGCGATCATAAAAAAATCGGACAAGAGCTGGATTTATTTTCTTTTCACTCCGAAGCGCCTGGCGCCGCCTTTTGGCACCCTAAAGGTATGATTATTTGGAATTTACTGGAACAATATGGCAAAAGTATTCGCCAACATTATGGCTACCAAGAGATTCAGACTCCGATTTTAGCCAAACAAATTCTTTGGGAAACTTCCGGTCATTGGGAACACTACAAAGACAGCATGTTTTATTTTAAAGTAGAAAACACCAATTACTGCATTAAGCCAATGGATTGCCCGTTTAATATCAAAATCTATCAAACTAAACCACGTTCGTATAAAGAATTACCGGTTCGATATACCGAAATCGGACGCATAATGCGCAACGAAAAATCAGGAGAATTAAATGGATTGTTCCGCGTTCGCCACCTTACTCAAGACGATTCGCACATATTTTTATCTGAGAATCAAATCAAAAAAGAAATTGGCATTTTGATTAAAATGGCTAAAAGCTACTATAAAACATTTGGCATTACTCCTAAATTTAATCTCTCCACGCGTCCGGACGATTTTATGGGTGATATTAAAACCTGGGATAAAGCCGAAAAAGACTTAAAAAATGTTCTGCAAGCCGAAAAAGTCGATTATAAAATTAAAGAAGGAGACGGCGCGTTTTATGGTCCTAAAATTGATATTGATATTGAAGATGCGCTCGGGCGGCCGTGGCAGTTGGCAACCATTCAGCTTGATTTTCAACTTCCGGGTCGTTTTAAGATAGAGTATGTTGATAATATTGGCACGCCTAAAACCCCAGTACTTATTCATGCGGCAATTTTCGGTATATCGAACCGGTAATTCTTTATACGAACCA
>JAMDBS010000173.1 GCA_023487325.1 Patescibacteria group bacterium | reverse complement strand
TTGAAGTTAAGATCCTGACCAACCGAATTCACCCTTGATAATTAAAACATCTTTAGGATTCATTCTTTCCGCTACAGCATAGTCAACAGATATTTTTTCGGTTTTAGCAAATTCGCGTTTGATAGCTTTTGAATCATTTTTTTTAAAAGCAGTAATAATTTTACTAATTGGTTTATAAATTTCCGGCGCATATTTTTTATATGCTTCTAAAAGCAATTTTGGGGTCCACATGAAAAAGCTGGCGTGCCATAAATAGTTATTAGATTTTAAAAATTTCTTAGCGGTGGCTAAGTCTGGTTTTTCTTTTTGTCCCAGAAATTCAAAAAATTTAACATTGTTAATTTCTTTATGCATTTTTCCGATTTTCGTATAACCCAAATTAATGTTAGGAAAAGTCGGTTCAATGGCAATATCCAGCATTTTACCTGTTTTTTTAATCATTTTTTCTGCTTCTTTTAAGCATTGGATGAGCAGCTTGGTATTTTTAATATAATGATCGGAAGCAATAAACACCATTGGTTCATTGGGGTCGGCTTTGACCGATAAATAAGCTGAAGCGTAAGCTAAGGCCGGACCAGTGTCGCGTTTTTCTGGTTCAATAATATAATTTTCGCGTGGGATTTCCGGTAATATTTTTTGTGCTAATTTAGCGGTTTCTGGGGTAGCGGCGACAAAGATATTTTTTAGTGGATAATCATTTTTAAAACGATTAAATGTTTCTTCAAATAAGGTAAGATCGGAAATTAAAGCATTAAATTGTTTGGGTTTGCTTTTTAAGCTCATGGGCCAGAGTCGAGTTCCACCGCCGCCAGCTAAAATAACAATATTCATGTTAAATCCTTAATTTCGTTGATATTTTCTATAAGAATAAATTATCATATAATCAATATGGTGTAAATAGAAAAAGTCAAGGAACTATGGTTTTGTAAGACCATCAATAACATCTTTTAAAGCTTGCGGTAGCTTAGAAGTAAAAGTTTTAGTTTCACCAGAAGGTAATCTGAAAGTTAGCTTGTAAGAATGTAAAAACTGGTGTTTTAAACCCAGCTGATTAGAAATTTTTTTGCTTTCTTTGGTGTTGTAAATTTGATCGCCAATAATCGGGTGGTCAATATATTTTAAATGAACCCGTATTTGGTGCATCCGTCCGGTCAGGATCTTAACTTCAAGTAGGGATAAGGTGTAAGGTGTAAGGTGTAAATATTTGATTAGTTGATAATGGGTTTCGGCGGAGCGGGTTTTTCCTTTAGTCCAAGAAAATGTCAGCGGCATGACTTTTTGTTTGTCTTTAGTTTTGGGATCGCGACCAATATCAGCAACAATTTTGCCATTTTTTTCGGTTTGGCCTAATACTAGGGTCAAATATCTCTTATCAATGGTATGATTTTGAAATTGACATTGCAAAAACATTTGGGTAGTGGGATTTTTAGCAATAGCTAACAATCCCGAGGTGTTTTTATCTAATCTATGCACAATCCCGATACGATTTTTATCTTCCCAAGTGTACTTTTTTACTTCCGGCCATTTTTCAATAATAAAATTCACCACCGTATTTTTTTCTCCTGCGGAGGTCGGGTGCGTTAAGGTGTTAACTGGTTTATTTAAAACCGCTAAATCCTGATTTTCAAAAATAATTTCCATTATAAGTTAATTAGTTTAATGCTTTAGATAAATTGGTAGCGTTAGTCGTACGGATTCTTGGTAATGTAAACAAATCAGAATTTTGGTTAGCAACCCCATTTTTAGTGGTAACTGCAGTTTTATAATTATTTTCTTTTAGAATTTTAATTACTCGCTCGTCGTATTTACCGGCTGGATAGCAAAAATCAGAAATCGTTTGCCCTATTTTTTCTTCAATAATATTCTTACTTTCTTTGAGCTCGGTGATTAATTGTGCATCAGAGCTATTTGCTAAATTTGGATGATTTTGGCTGTGCGATCCAATATTCATCTTTGATTTTAATAATTCTTGAATTTGGGTCCAGCTCATGTATTCATTTTTACCGACAGAAGACGTAATAATATAAAAAGTGGCCGTAAAACCATATTTTTTTAAAATCGGAAAGGCATTGGTGTAGGCATCGGTATAACCATCGTCGAAGGTCAATATAATAGGTTTAAGGGGTAAGGTATAAGGGGTAAGCAAATAGTCGGGATTAACAGACTGGTAGCCATTATCGCTAAGCCATTTGAGTTGTTTGTCGAAAGTTGCGGGTGAAACTGAAAGGTTCGTGCCAATTTCATCGTTAGGATCATTAAAGTCGCGAATGTAGTGGTACATTAAAATTGGTACATTATAAGAACTAATTTTTTCTGGCGTTTTAATTGGGGAAGAACTTGCTGCTGGTGATACTGTGCTAGTAGTAGTTTGGGTATTTTTCGTTGATTTATTATTGCTAGTTTTGTTTTTGTAATAAAAAAATAATCCTATACCAATAGTAATTAAAATTAATAGTATGATAAGTAATAATAAATTTTTTTTCATTTGTTTTCTGGTAATTCTAGGACTTTTTCTTCAATTTTTTCTTTTTTTACTTCCATCATTCTGACTGAATCAATCTTGGTGGACAGACGACTATAATCATTATTAACAGTGTCCATCATATTTTTAGCATTGCCAATGTGTTTATTTAAAATTCCCAAGTTTTCGCCCATTTTTCCTGACTCCTGATGAATAATCCGCAAAGTTGCCAGTATTTGATGTGACATTTCATTAATTCTCTTTCCTTCTAACCCCAGCATAATTGTTCGCAAGTAATAAAAGAAAGTGCTCGGCGAAGCTAAAATAACTTTTAGCTCAATCGCATAATCATATAGTTCTCGCAGTTTTTCGTTATTTAAGACTTCAAAAAATATGCTTTCGGAGGGTATATACATAAAGGCAAAGTCGGTTGTGCCTTCGTCTTGTAAAATATATTTTTTGGCAATTTTGGCTACGTGTTTTTTAAAATCATTTTTGAAGGCGCGGTAAAACTCAATTTTTTCTTTTTCTTCTTTAGAGCTAATCAGTTTATTAAAATTTTCTAGCGGGAATTTAGCATCAATCGGAACTATTCCGGCATCAATAATAATAGCGAAATCTACGATTTCACCAGATTTAAATCGATATTGAACCTTATATAACTCTTTAGGTAAAATTTGCGAAAGTAAATCTTTTAAACCTTGTTCACCTAAATTGCCGCTAGAAAATATTAATAA
>JAMDBS010000148.1 GCA_023487325.1 Patescibacteria group bacterium | reverse complement strand
CTGGGAACACATGAAATTGGTTTTCACCCCAATGATTTTATTTAGTTTTGTGGATTTTTACTATCTAAAATCAAAAGTCAGCAACTATTGTTTCGTTTTACTTAAAGAAATCGCCGCGGCCATAGTTTTTATCTTGGCCGTTTTTTATTGTTATACTTATTTCATCGGCCATAGCATCTTGGCCATTGATATCATCTCATTTATTGTCGGTGTTATCCTAGCTAAATGGCTGGGCTATTTATTTCTTATTGGCAAATTCAAAAAATATGAATTCAAGGGACTTAATCTTATCTCAGCGATATTGCTTGTGGCATTAGCCGCCTTTTTTATCATCGCCACCATCAACCCACCACGCGTTAATCTTTTTCTCGACCCCGTCACCAACACTTATGGAATTTGGCAAAAATAATAATATATTATTTCAGATCATCATTTTTAAGCCGCTATAGCATACTAAATGCGATATTTATAATATCTAACCTTGACAAAGCAGGGTTGATTTGATATATTAATAAGTTGATTTAACTTGTAAATTGACAATTTCACCTCGAGTTTCTAGCCCTGTTCATAATCCTATAATGAATGCGGCTAGAAATTCGAGAAATAAGGAGGAATCAAAATGCTAGCTGAACCATTGAGCGGAAAACTTAACTTGTCCAATGATGGGAAACTGGAAATTGTTTTTATTGGCGTAGGATCAGCCTTCGCCGCCAGACACTTTCAAACTAATTTTCTGATAATCAAGGGCAACAAACATATAGCGGTTGATTTTGGCATGACCGGACCGCAAGCGTTTTTAACAACAGCCGGGCTTAAGCCAACCGATATTGAAGTAATTTTGCCAACCCATTCACATGCCGATCATGTCGGTGGCATGGAATGCTTGGGTTTAATGAATCGGTATGTTGGCCGTAAATTTATGGGTAAAGAGAAAATGAAGATGATTATCACCTCAGAATATCAGCGAGCGCTCTGGGATGGGACACTTCGTGGCGGCATGGAATTTAACGAGGAGGAAAAAGATACTGAAAGGAAACTATCTTTTTTCGACTTTTTCGAGATGATCCAGCCGAAATGGAAAACTCAGCAGCCACGAGAAATTTACGAAATAACCCTTGGAGATATCAGGCTTGAATTATTCAGAACCAAGCATATCCCCGACCAAGCTCCTGATTGGGAACACTCTTTCATCAGTTACGGGTTATACCTCGTTGATGAGCAAGTGTTCATATCTTGCGATACTCGATTTGATCAAGATCTAATCGAATTATATGCCGATAAATCCAAGGTAATGTTCCATGATGTTCAGTTTTTCCCGGGTGCAGTTCACGCGCCATTGGAAGATTTAAAAACTCTTCCTCGTGATATTAAAGAAAAAATGTTTCTGGTGCACTATGCTGATGATTGGGAAAATCAGGACATATCTGGATTTGGCGGTTGGACAATGCAGGGTATGAAATATACATTTTAATCGAATGTCGAACATAAGGGCAGATATCAAAAATCTGCCCTTTACAATCATTTAAGTATTGTTGGCCAGATATTTTTTTCAAGGAGAGTGCTACAATGAAATTAAAAGTTGATTGATATCTAGCAACATATAGTAGCCCCTTAACGGGCCACTTTTAATATTAATGTGTTATAATAATGTAAGGAGGAAAATGGAAAATTCATTATTAATTTTAGGCTGGGGTTCTCCAATTGGCACGGGTGTTTTCTTGCTTTGTCTGGCTGGCATGATTTTTATTTTATCTAAAGTGGGCAAGAGATAATGATATAATTTTATGTCGCAAACGTTGATACAAATTATTCCTTTTGCCTTGGCTGGGGCTATCAATCCTCTGGGAATTTTAATTATAATCTCGCTTTTAGCCAAGAAAGATCAGCCAGTCAAACGCGCCTGGCTTTTTTTAGCTGGTTCAATTTTAGTCTTAATAGCTTGGATATTTTTAAGCCATTTGATTCTGGCCGGCGCCTTTGACATAAGTCGTCAAAAAGATGCCACCTCGGCAACCATAGACATAGTGCTGGGTGCTATTTTAATCATCTGGGCGATATTTAAGAAAAACAAGGCCAAACAAGAAAGCCAACGAACTGCCAGTTTTTGGAAAATTTTCGTAGCCGGCGTGATTTTTATGCTGATTATCGATGTAGAAACCATTGTATTTTATTTGGCCTCTATGAAAGCGATCTTTGAAGCACAACTAAACTTTTGGCAGCAATCACTGGTTTATATCATAAACATCATTATTGTCATGTCTACCATGGCTTTTCCTGCTCTTGTGCCAATATTTTTCCCTAACAAAGCAGAAAAAATATTAGGCTGGCTTAATGGCTTTTTCACCAAATACGGCCAATTGATTGGCAAAATTGTCATCTTAGTTATCGCCCTATATCTTTTGTATCTTGGACTTTCTTTTTATTATTAGTTTGCCAGACTGGCCGACCATTTTCGTGATATAATATACTTATGCAGCAGGCAATTGAGATCAAAAATTTAAAAAAATACTTTGGCAAAACCAAAGCTGTAGATAATATTTCTTTTGATGTAGAACAAGGAGAAATTTTTGGTTTTTTGGGGCCCAATGGCGCAGGCAAAACCACCACCATTCGCTTGATTATGGATTTTATTCGCCCGGATAGCGGCAGTATTAAAATCATGGGCCTGGATTGTCAAAAAGATTCCATCGCTGTAAAAAAACAAATCAGCTATCTTTCCAGCGATGTTAGATTGTATGATAATTATTCCGGACAATATCATATAAATTTTTTAGAAAAATTGCATGGTCAAAAATCCATTGCCAAAAAACTAGCCGAAAAACTCAATCTAAATCTTAAAGCACAGTTTAAAACCTTATCTACTGGCAATAAACAAAAACTCGGTCTCATTTTAGCACTAATGTTCGAACCCAAAGTCATTATTTTAGACGAGCCCACGGCCGGGCTTGATCCGATTTTACAAAATACAGTTTACGAGATTTTAGCGGAGTTTCAAAGCAAAGGTTCAACTATTTTCATGTCTTCGCATAACCTAAGTGAAGTAGAAAGAATCTGTTCAAAAGTAGCGATTATTCGCGCTGGAAAAATCGTAGCGTTGGAAAATATTCAGACCCTCAAAGATAAAAGAATGCATAAAGCCACAGTGCGCTTTGAAGGTAAGTTTACTAAAAGCGATTTTAATTTTGATGGCGTCAAAGTT